>CAJOLA010000019.1 GCA_905235275.1 uncultured Lachnospiraceae bacterium | reverse complement strand
AGAACAGCAAATGTAGGCATATCTTCTATGCCAAACATTGCGCCACCGTTTGCCATAACTGTGCCGCCGTTAATATCGATATTGTCGGCACGGCCGAATATTCCGCCGCCGATACCGGCTCCTCCCAAAGCAGATACGGCTACCACATCCGAGTTGGTTATGGAAATGTCACCGCCGTTTACGTGGGCGGGATCCTGCTTGCCCGTTGCACCGCCGCCGCCGCCGATTCCGGCGCCGTAGCCTCCTGTGGCTGAAACAGTAGCGTTATCTATAGTGATCTTTTTGAATGACGTATCCGGTCCGCCACCGATGCCGGCAGCACGCCCTGTTCCCACAGCCTTAACAAATCCTGTGGCTCCATCGGCTCTTCCCACATCTTTGATAATGATAGTACCGCCGTATCCGTCGTCACCGCCTCCGATACCGGCACCGCCGTCGGATCCGCATTTTGCATCTACCTGCGTATTTGTGCCTGATATTTCAATGGTACCTTTCATCCAGTCAGCTTTTTTACCGTTATTAGTGACGTCGCCTGTACCTATACCGGCACCGTTTTTACCACCGATAGCTTCTACTACGGCATCTTTTGAAATAACAATATTACCGGCTCCGCCTTCATCGCCTCCACCGATTCCGGCTGCGTAGTCACTTCCTCTTGCAGTTACTTTAGCTCCTGATATGGTAATACTTCCGTCAGCGTTGCTTCCGCTCTGACGGCCGCCGCCGATTCCGGCGCCGCATTTTTTGTCTCCGTAAGTATTGCCCCACATAGCATATAAATACCTCATACCGCCGCCTTCAGCCTTTACTGTCGCGTCGGCAATATCGATATCTCCTATGCTTCCTGCCTTATCACCTGAGCCTATACCGGCTGCATTTAACGAACCGTATGCCTCTACATACGTATCTGTCCCGTATATGTTTATGGTTCCGCCGGGAGTCTGCTGTCCTCCCCCGATTCCGGCTCCATTATTACCTACATCCCATTCCTCCTGCCAGGGCTCATAATAATAAGGATTTGGTCCGCCTACATATACATCGCGCTTTACCTCATCCTGGTCGGTGATGATAAGATCCACTTTGGAACCGCCAATAGCCTGCACCCAGGCTCCGTTTCTTATGTTTATGGTTCCGTTGTTTGTCTTTGCATTACGTCCGGTTCCTATACCTGCAGCATTATCTCCGCCGTATGCTCCGACCCTGGTGCCTTCATTGGTTATCGTTATGGTGCCGTATGTACCGTTTGACTCATTACCGTCACCGCCGCCGATGCCGGCTGCATTCTTTGCGCCAAAGGCATATACGCGGCCGCCTGTTATTTCTATGTCATTTACATGACCTTTATTAGCGCTTCCGATACCGGCTGATTCGGTTCCGCCCCAGGCGTTTACCTTACCGCCGCTTATATAGATCTGATCTGCGCCGGAGTCACCGCCGCCGCCGATACCTGCCGCGTAGCTTCCTCCCGTGGCATTAACGGTTCCTCCACTTATTTCGATGATATTTGCGAAGCCTTTATTACCGCCGCCGATACCTGCTCCGTGGCTTGAACCTTTAGCTGTTACGGTACCGCCGGTAATTTTAATATTACCGCTTCCACCGTTGCTTCCGCCGCCGATTCCCGCTCCGTTGTTCTTGGCTGTGGCAGTTACGGTACCGCCCATTATGGTTATGTTTCCGGCTCTTTTTCCTTTGTCACCGCCTATTCCTGCGGCGTCATCGGTTTTAGTATTTGCTTCGATAATACCGCCGTTAATCACAAGGCTGCTTCCGTTATTTACGGAAATAGAAGCCACATGGTCACTGTCTGTTGTCGCCACCAGCTTTCCGGTTTTACCTGACTGACACCAGATATTAAGAGTTTTCCCGTTTTCTATGGTAAGACCCTTTTTAAGATTTAGTGTAACACCGTCGCACAGCAAAATATTGGTATCTGTCCGCACCGTCAGTCGTTTGTCATAATCAAATGAACTGTCCACTACATAAAACGGACGGGTAAGCAGATTGTTGGTGTCCTTTCTAAATGTAAAATATTCGCTTACCGTCAGACTGTTGCCGTCTGCATCTATATAACTGTTCGGGCTGTTTGCCCCCAAAGGTGCTGCCTTTACATTGTCCTGAGACGCACCATTATCCGACGCATTTTCAGCTGCGGCTCCATCGGCATCCGCAAGCCGATCCGCATCGGTATCGACAGCTTCCGTCGGCTCCTGAGCCATAGCCGGCACGGTGACCGATGAAAAGACTATCGTGCTTGCCAGCGCTGCAGCCGCCGGCATAAGCATTTTTTTAAATTTTCCGGATCTGTATCTCATTACTTTTTTACCCCCTTCACACTCTGTTCCTTACGCTCTATCACTATTAGCAATCTGCATCTGTGTCATTCTGAGTGTTCTGCCAATGTGTCATTCTTAGGGATTTAGCCCAAAGAATTTGTCACTGAATCGACATATTTCCGATGTGATTTTCGTTAGCATAATTACTTGCAGTTTCTTTACACCCCTGACGATGTCAGGTTGACTGCGTCGGGTTTTACTGCGTTAGCTTTACCGGGAATGGAACACCGGAAGTTTTTCATTGAAACACTACACACACAGCAACGCAAAAAAACGTAACATAAAAAATGTTACGTATATTAAAAAATCGTCCCCCACTCCCCTATAAATAATTATAGCAAAAACAAAGTAAATCGTTAAGCAAAAAAAAGACACAGGGGGTATTTTTTAGAACTTCAGTTATGGGATAATATCCTCAAGAATATGAGGTCTTAATGAAGTAAAACAAAGATGAACATGCAGGTTATTAATGTTATTTCCTTTCATAATCCGGCGCTTAACCCTTGAATATTTATTGCTTATACCGATCCACCGCCAGCTTCTTATCATAATAAATCACATCATCTCCAATCAGCGTTGCTTCTCCGTCCTTAACATCAATGATATTTACACAGCAGTTATACGGAACATGTCCGTGCCAGTAATCATCCGGATCTTCATATAGGAAATTAAGCATCGATCTGAGCGCACATCCGTGTGTTGACACCAGATAAGTCTTACCGTCATCTTTTGCGATAAGCTCTTTCAGAAACTCCTGTGTTCTTTCCATCACCTCTGATATGCTTTCACCGTCAGGAAACTTAAAATCAATTACCGGCTTTTTTAAGAACCTGATAACATTTTCATCTTTGATGCTTGTCCTCTCAAGGCTGCCGAAGTCAATCTCTTTAATACGATCATCGACTGAAACGGAAATACTGTTGCCTGATTCCTTAAGAATAATCTCTGCCGTTTCCTTTGCTCTAAGTAAGGGGCTGGATATGCAACAGTCAAAACTGATATCTTTCATACCCTGCCCCGTAAGTCTTGCAAGCATTTTTCCGTTATCGTTTAAAGGCCCATTACTCAGGCCCTGCAGCCATCCGTTTTCATTTGCAGCCGTTTCTCCGTGACGTACAATATAAATTCGCATTTCTTCTCAACCTTTAAATATTTTTTACTAGCCAAAACTTTCTATGTACGGACAATTCAAGCGGCAACAATTTATTATGACCTGAAAATTTACTGTATATAGATAACCGCTGTCTTTCGAAAAGCTGAAACAATCTTGTCGGCAGCCTGATAAAGAAGTCCGATACAAAAGATATAAACAACAATAAGCATATTGTTCATAAATATCGCTCCGACAATCATGACGACCATAATGGCTAAAGTGATTATGCCACTGACCAGTCTGAACTTCCATGAAGCCCCCTCATTTCTGGATTCCAATGCCCTGATTATGTCAAGACCGCCGGAAACAAGGAGGATTATCGTAAGATAATAAATAACCAGTCGTTCCGACACGCTAAATCCCGACATCATAAAGACGCCCAAATCCAAAAACAGGATGCCGTGAAAAAAGGTTTTCATACCCCCTACCATATGCCGCGCCATGGTAATGTAAAAGATCAGTCTGCTTATACCTCCGACAATCAGCCCGGCGCCGACAATCAGGACGATTATTCCGGGTCCGTACTGGGGAGCTATAAACAAAGCAATGGCAATGGCAATCATAGCAAAAGCGATAAGCAAATTTCTGATTCTTGTCATTTTTCCCATTTTTTATTCCCTCTCTTTCCCGGAAGACAAGAGCTTGAAAAAGTCTTTAATTCCGCTTTTCTTTCCGTCATATTCTACAGAATATCCTGCCAGGAGATTACCTGATTTATAGATTCTGTTTGTGACCATGCTTTTTTGTGCCAGGGCGGCAATAATAAATTTGCCAAGCCCCGTATCGTCCTTTTCATCCTCCGGGCTTTCAGCATATTCCTTGCGGAAGGTCTCAACAGTAAAATCCGGTATCTCACAACCGGAGAGTTTTTCACCGAACGCCTTCCAGTCGGCACATGCATCGGTCTGACGCTTGTTAAGGATTCCTTTAATCTCTTCTTCATGGGGAGCCGCAGTTTGCGTATCATACACTTCCGTTTCAAAGCTCTCACTTTCTCCCCGAAGGTATTTCATTGCGTAAATCATCTGGCAAAAAGCATGATAATAATCTTCCGGATTATCTTTATATATATACTGATAATCGTTCCATGCAGGCAGATATTTATATCGCATAAAGCTATAGTCAGGAAGATGTCCCGCTCTTCCGTGCCCCAGATTCATGATGGAATTTTCGTCGTTTGAATCAACAGTGTTGATATACTTTGCGTTTTCAATATCCTCACCCGGAGTATGTTTGAATTCTATCGGTCTTTGGGTCCATTCTCCGTCTTTTTCCAGAACCTCATAAAAGCAATGATTTGTGCTGTTTATAACCACCGACGGAGTCCCCGCAAAATAACGGTGAGCCCAGGTATCCGCAAGAACATGCATGGACAGTCCGACCGCCTGCAAACTTTTACCCACGGCAAGATTAACCGTATCCTTCACCAATTCGCCGTTTGGTTTACAAATCATACGGTATTTATTCTTATAACGCTTTCCGCCCTTTTTTACATCCGCATACAAATCAAAGGGAAGAAAATGGAAAGACGCCCAGATTCTTGTGATATCCTGAAGTCCGACAGGTGTGGGATCGACGTCGGCAAGCTCCATATTCGTCTGGGTCGTTGCGGCAGAAGCGGGCGCTTTTACGCCGGCAAGAAAAGTCCTTGTGCAATTATCCGGGAACTGGGCACTGTAGCAGATTTCCAGACATTCTTCATGGCGAAAACCGGCGAGGTACGCCGCACAATAGGTTGCATAGTAATGAAAATCCAATTGCATTTAACGCTCCCCCCTTTCTTCCGGTTTCTCTAAGCCCATTTCTTTTTCAATTTTTCGCACCTTTATGGCGGAAATAACAAGAGTCAGCTCCGCATATAAAACCGTAATCTCTACCGCCATGGAAACAATTATCCCAAAAAGCCCGTCATACTTATAAAAAACCGAAATAACGGAAATCCAGATTATCAGCGATATGATACTCATCGCCACAAGTATGATACCAAGCACAATATAAATGTTGTTTTTTCGTTTTCCCAAACCTTCCGCACGCGCAGAAAAGCCGACAATAAACTTAAGAACCGCATCGACGGCTCCCGATGCCATAACCGGCACAATTAAAGTCGCGACGGGAACCCCCTCTATTACCGTGTCTGCCTGATAATACAACTGAATGATTGTACGTACTATTGCCCAAAGCGCAAAAAGTATCATGGCATTTCCGCTGCAAAGCATGGCAAATCTGTATTTCTCAAGCCGGACATCATCCCTGCTCTGGGTTATTATCCCTTCCTTTGTCATAATACATTTTCCTCCAATCTGTTCATTTCTCAATAACACATTCGGGTTATAATGTTACTTAAATTTTAGGACAAATGATTAAAATCCGTCAACCGTTATCTTTATTTACGGTCGGGTCCTCTTCATCTGTTCTCCGTCAAAAAAGTCTTAAGGATACTACCGTTTACCGCCGGTTATCTACCGATTACATCACATTCGCACATTTAAAAAAAATTTTAATGTAAAATGAGTCACATGAAAGGAGGATATTCTGTTTGAAGTTCAGACTTATCATAGACAAAGACAAGGAAGAGGAGCTTGTTGCTACCGTACACAGACGTTATCCTGTGATTGATAAAATAGAGGCGCTTGTAACCGGCACCGGCAGTGACTCCATCGCCGCATATCTTGACGATGAAATAAGGCTTCTTGCTTTCGATGAAGTCGATTGTATTACCGTTATCGGCGGCAAGACATTTGCCGTGGGAAGTAACGGGCGAAAATATCTGCTTAAAAAAAGACTGTATGAAATAGAGGAAACTCTCCCGCCTGAATTTATTCGCATAAACAAATCTTCCATCGCCAACGGAAACCGGATACTTCGTTTCAAAACCACCATTTCGGGCGGCGTGGATGCGGAGTTCAAATGCGGATACACGGAATATGTCTCACGCAGGTGTTTTGCGGAACTTAAAAGGAGGTTCGGATTATGAGTTTTTTGAAGAATTTTATAATTAGAGGAATGTTTTTTGCATGGGCAGGTCCCGTGGTTTTAGCAATCGTTTATGCTGCCCTCAACGCAGCCGGAGTGGTAAATGAAATAACCGTGGATAAGCTGGTGACAGCGGTAATCAGTTCGGTTATCATGTCCTTTGTGGCAAGCGGAATCAGCGTTGTTTACCGGACTGAGCGCATACACATAGCTCTTGCTGCCGTTATACATATGACCGTGTTGTATTTTGATTATCTTGTATTTTACCTGATAAACGGATATCTTCTCACTGAAAATATCATATACTTCAGTATTATATTTGCCGCCGGATTCATTGCTATATGGATTATTATTTACTTAATTACTCGAAATAAGGTAAATCGCCTGAACAAAAAAATTGGGATGTGAAAAAATTCTCAGCCAATAAAAGAGTGCCGGTAAGAATCGTTCCTACCGGCACTTTTTGTCAGTGAACAAATTAAAAGATGGGACATCCTTTTTTAGCATTCCAATAAGCTATTATCTCATCAAGCGTCGCAGGCGTATACCCGAAATACATACACCCGACATTATATGCCCTGCACGGAGTACCGTTCTCTACAAACATGGCCTTAACCTTTTCCTCAAGCTCAGCAGCCTTAGTATTGTGAGAATGTCCGTACAGCATGATACCGCCCCTGTACTGGCTCTCGTAGGAAGGCATAAAGTAATGCGACATCACAACCGTCTGCTTATTTACATGCAGCTTTCTGTAATCATAAACAGCTTCAAAAAGTTCATTAAGCTCCTTAAAATTTGAATCATGATTGCCCAGAATCAAATATTTTTTCCCCTTAAGCCTGGGCGCAAACTCCAGCGTATCTTTTTTTGACAATGAAAAATCCCCAAGGATATAAACCTCATCCTTGTCCGTCACCTTTTCGTTCCAGTATTCAACCATGCATCGGTTCATCTCATCCACATTCGCAAAAGGTCTGTTATCAAAGTTTATAATGCTTGCATGGTTAAAATGCAGATCTGAAGTAAAATAAACAGCCATTTCCCGGATACTTCCTTACTTTAATTGATTCCCGCGGGAATACTCCCGCTGCCGCAACTCCTATGGTGACATCTTACTATTTATACATTTTGAAGACAAGAAAAAAGAAGGCATGGAATAAAAATATCCCACGCCTTATTACCCGTCATTCTGCGCCCTATACTGCATCCAGCTTCTTATCCTTAACCCTGAAAATTTTATTGCAAAACGTCAGCGTCGATTTCCTGTGTGAAACAATAATAATAATCTTATCCTTAAACTGCTCCTCCAAGGTTTTTACTATCAGCTTTTCATTAAATACATCCAGATTGCTTGTAGGCTCATCCATCACAATAATATCCGGATTTTTAAGCATAGCTCTTGCTATTCCAATTCGCTGAACCTCGCCGCCCGAAAGACTTATGCCGTATTCTCCGAGCATGGTGTTATAACCGTCCGGCAGTCTCTCTATAACCCCGGCAATTCCTGCCCGCTCCGCTGCCTGCCTTATGTCTTCTGCAGATGCATCCGGAACACCAATGGCGATATTCTCAGCCACGGTAGCCTCATATACAAAAGCGCTCTGCTCAACCATGGCTATATGATCCCTTAGGCTCCTGAGTGTCACATCCTTTATATTACTGCCTCCCACTTTTATGCTGCCGGAATCAACATCCCAAAATCTGAGCAAAAGCCTTAAAAACGTAGATTTCCCGATTCCGCTTTCGCCTACAATGCCAACCTTATCACCCGGCTTTATCTCAACATTCACATTCTTAAATATTTCATTGCTGTTATAGCCAAAGCTTACATCCTGCCAAAGTACATCCTGTGCATTATCAAGTTCTGCAGCATCCTCCTTCGTTACGACAGCCGGTTCTCTGTCCGTTATATCAAAAAGTCTTTCAGCCGCTGCGAATGTATCCGTAAGACTCGAAACCACGGATATCAGAGACTGTGTTGATGAAAACGAAGCCGAAACCACGAAGGAAAGAATAATTACCCAGTTTATTTTTGACGGATCATCAATGGAAAGCGCAAAAACCAGAAATATTATCAAAATCCTTGCAATGTATACAAAAAACGATGGAAGCGCACTTATAAGCTGTCTGTGTATAGTCTTCTTATGATCTATACCGTTAAGTTCACGGCTTCTTTTTACTATTTCATCGCCGCGAACCTTTCCCTGGCCGTAAATCTGCACATCCTTAAGACCGAAAACCGTTTCCAATATAAAAGATTTAAGACTTCCCAGCTTTGTTCTGTACGCGCTGCCGATATTTCTTCCCGCCTTCATGCCTGCCAACGGAATAATTACACTTGTAATTATGTAAATGGGAATGAGTATAAGCACATACAACGGATGAACAAAGCCTGCAATAATCAGCGCCGCTACCGGAAGAAGGATTACCGTAAACATAGGACCTATGGTATGCGCAAAAAAGCTCTCTATCGTATCTATATCACCTATTGCAACGGAAATAATATCTCCCGTTTCTCTCTCCGTCATAATTGCCGGAGACAATCTCCTCAGGCGGTGAAAAAGATCGGTACGCATTCCCGCAAGAAGGTTATAAGCCGCAACATGTGAGGCAAAGCCCTCTATATATCTCATCACGCCAATCAAAACGGCGCATACAGCCATAGCCGCACACCAACCCCATGGATGGCCGGGCGTGAGGCGTCCCGCGCAGCTGAGGATAAACGCCGCACCAAACCCCATAAGTCCCATTTGGGCAAGATTCCCGACTATACTCGCAATGGTTGCAAATACTATAAAACCTCTCTGCCCCTTTGTCATCCCAATGAGCCGCCCCGCTATTTCCTTAAGTCCGTATTTATGCCTTCGGGTGGAACTAACGGTGCCGTCAACATTCAATTCATTTTTAACTGCTGCTTTGGCCAAACCTCACACCTCCTAACACCGCACTCTCTTCCAGTTCATTTTGCTGAGTGACAAGTCTGCTGTACAAACCGCCGTTATGCATCAGTTCTTCATGAGAACCGCTTTCGGAAACCACACCATCCTCCAGAACGTATATCTTGTCCGCACCTCTTATGGTAGAAAGTCTGTGAGATATTATTATCAGCGTTCTGGTCTCTCCCAGGCGTCTGATACAATCCCATATCTCATTTTCCGAGGTTTCATCAACGCTTGACGTTGACTCATCAAACACTATATAAGGAGCTCCGGAAAGAATAGCTCTTGCGATACCAATCTTCTGCCTTTGTCCGCCTGAAAGCTTACTGCCCGCATCGCCAACGGATGTGTCCAGACCACCCTCCTGACTTCTGACCCACTCGCCAAGCTTCACCCGGTCAAGAACCGAAAGCATTTCATCATCTGTCGCCGAATCCGAGGCAATCCTTAAGTTATCCCTGATGTTACCGCTGAAAATATACACCTGCTGGGGCACCATGATAATCTTTTTTCTCAGCTCCTCAGGCTCTACGGACATATAATCCCTGCCGACCATGGTAATCATGCCGGTAACCGGATCAAAAAATCTGAGCAGCATATTTACAACCGTACTTTTACCGCAGCCGGACTCACCTGCAAGCGCAACGGTTGAATTCCTGGGTATGGAAATATTTACACCCTTGAGAATCTTATTTTTGCCGTCATAGGTGAATGTAACGTCCTCCATGAGAATGCCGTCAAAATCATTTTTGGATCCGGTATCCTCCGATATTTCTCTTTCCGTGTCAATATCCATAATCTCAGCCACTTTTCCCGAAGCCGCTATACCCTGTATGGCCTCATGTTCTATCCACTGAAGTTTTCTTATGGAACCGAAGAAGCCAAAGGACAGCATAAGCACCGTCAGCGCCGCCGGAAGGGTTACAACACCTGCAGCCAGCTGAACGCCGCATATAACAACCGCCGCAAAAATGCTGATGTTAATTATGAGCTCGCTTAATCCTATGGAAGAAAAATTCAGCTGCATTATCCTAATGATAATTTTGCTTACAAACCCCGCACGGTTTCCAAGCTCGGCTTCTCTGTCATCTCCTCTGTTATATACCTCCGAAGTTGTCATACCCTTTATGCTTTCCACATAATATGAAGTAAGGTTGTTCATTCCGGACCAATAATCCGATTTAAGCCTGTCTATTTTGTTTCTGAAAATGTTGTTGAGAGGGGTAACCACCAGCGACACCACCAAGAGAACTATGGCTGCCGGCAGACATTTATCCTGGAGAGCGATAAATGTGTAAATGGGTGCCGCCACGGAATAAATGAGCCCGGGTAAATATTGGTTGTAATACATTTGCATAAGCTCCACACCGTCCACGGTTGAATTAATGGCGTTTGTGGCACCTATCCTGCTCACGTCCCTGACATCCAACTCCAATATTTTATTAAATAATTCCGATCTGATGTTTACCCGGGCATTGGCACTGCACATGAACTCCGCCTCACCCACTAACATCTCGCCCACGAGCATAATTACTGAAGCTATAACGGAGCGTACAATCAGAACCGAAAAATCCACCTCACCGTTTCCGTCATACAGCCCGCCAAGAATGCTTCCGATGGAGTTGGCGAACAAGGTGATGCCCACAAGTACCATAATTTTCATGGCGGCAATGACAAAAATCCATCCGCGGAACCCCTTGGACATCCTTATTAAAGTTTTGTTTATATGAAGCAAAACACTACCTCCCCGTAAAATATTAGTTCGCCGGATGCGGCCTGTGATTTCATTATTTCATTCTCATTTATGTTGATTTGAGCCGTGTACATAAGAAAGATTATATATATTTAGTACAGTCTCTATAACCCCGCTACCCCCTTCCGAAAACTCAGTTTTCATCGGTATGTCGATATAATCGTCATACCGACACATTAAAATTGGACAAAAAAAACTTCCCACATGTGGCAAAAATTACATGTGAGAAGTTTCGGAAATTAAACAGAGGTACTATTAAAATTTAATATTCAATTTGCCTTCGACTGACTTGCCGCTTGCAGCTCCAGCAAATAGCTTTCCTCAACCTGCTTAGCCAAATCGTCAAGCAGCTTGTCTACCTCTTCCTCGTCTTTTTCATCAATATTGTGTTTAGCAAGAATCTCTTTAACATCCTTTTCAATCTGCTCTTCCGCATTTGATGATGCCGTGGTAAGTTCATCACTTATAATCTTATTTACATTTTCAAGATATTCAGCGGTCTTTTCTTCAATCTCTGGATGCTCACTGTTGAATTTTTCGTATTTATCCACAAACGCCTTTATTTCATCTTCCGAAACAGGGCTTTCGGTTACCTCGGTAGTAATTGCTACTTCTGCCTCTCCGTCTTTAGATAAAATGTTATAGACTTCAAATGACTCTGCAGACTGGGCTTTGAGCAGTTTATCAACCATATCTGCAAGTTCCTTATTCAGCTGATCATACTCTTCGATAACTTTCGGATCAATTTCTGAGGATAATGCTTCAGATTTCTTTGTAATCTTCTCTTTGATGTTTTCATATGCCGTATTGAATTCCTTGTTGTAGACATCATCATAATCCTTCATGATCTCTTCCCATGCGACTTCATATTCAGGATGAGCTTCGTTAAATGCCTGGATCTTAGCTTTCATTTCGGCAATCTGCTTTTCAACAGCAGCAACTTCTGTTGTTATGGCATCAACTGTTGTGGTAGCCTCTGTTGTAGTTTCTGTTGTCGGTTCGGGATTCGTTGCACCGCATCCTACAAGCGTCAAAGGAATAGCCACGCCCGCCATAATACCTGCCATTGCTCTTGTGATTTTCTTCATAATTTTAATCTCCTCCACTGATAAAAAAAGTTAACGTTTACATTGTTAATTTTAACACAAACGCATATATATGTAAAAAAGAAATGTAAAATAATGTCTCAACCCTGCACGCTAAAAATATCAGTTTTACTGCTCATCTTGCAATCATAAAGGTTTTTCAGGTGGTTCGCCTCCGGGATTTGAGCCTCCCGGTTTTCCATCCGGTGCTAAACCGCCGTTTCCGCCTGAAGAATATACTGCCTCTATCGCATCTCCGGACGATGAACCTCCGTTATATGCCTTTCCGTTAACATAAAGTTTATGACCGTTAAGATCTATTGCCCCATCCTCACAGGTAAGTCCGGTTATATAAGCATCAGATGTAAGAATCCATTTGGAATCGGAATCTATTTCAACATATACTTCCCCCTCCTGACCTGACGGATTAATTGCACCCGTAAAGGTTGAACCGCTCTTAAGATAAAGATTTAAGTTAGACACTTCATCGACCAGCATGTCACCGTCAATTATCTGATTAGTACCGGTAAGTGTAACCTGTCCGCCGTTAGAGCCCGCGTTACCCCAACCGGCAGCTGCGGCTCTAAGGAAGACCCCGGAAGTATCCTCGTTTGTAATTTTGGCATTATTCAGATTAATTTGTGTGACTGTGTTATTGACAAAGAAGATGTCGCCGTTTTTATTTGTTAAGGTTCCGTCCTTCATTGTAAATGTCGAAAGACCTTCCGCGGCATCTCCCGACATGGACTGATATATCATAACCGCCTGATAGTAGTCTGACTTGTCACTGTTTTTTGATACGTTACTTGCAATAAGATCAACATTATTAAGCGTAACTGAGTTCTTACCCTCTATTACTACACCCTGCGCGGATGTTGATTCCATCTTGGCATCATTTACCGTTATATCCGCTGTTGAGTATATTACCGGCGAACCTTTGCCGTCTGTCGTATAGCTTCCGTTAGTAACGGTTACGGTGCCGCCGCCTCTGTCCGAACGAATGGCAGCCGAAGAATTGCCGGTTGTATGAATAAGCAGATTGTCCGCGTTCATTACTGCACCACCCGTTGTCATAAGACCTCCGGAGCAGTTGCCCGTTGTGTTAATTACTGAATCGGATATATTTACCGTTGTTCCTTCTCCGTATGAGAATACTCCGTTTGCGTGCTCTCCGTCAGTCTCAATAACCATTTCCTTAAGATTAAGCGTAGCACCGTTCTCTGCTAAAATGGCGGCATTTTCTCCGTAAAAATCGGCATCATCTCCCTCGGCGTCACCGGTTTTTTCAACACGTACGTTTGAGTAAGACTCTTCTTTACCGTTTACATAGATTGCGTGTCCGCCGTCTTCACTGTTTGTTATCGTCTCGGTTGTTAAAGGCGCCGGAAGTGCTTTTGCATCAGTTGTTACTGTAGCACTTTCGGTTTCTGCAACGGTTGACACCGTTTCAGTAATACTTTCTGTTGTATTGTTCGTTCCCGCGCATCCCGCTACCGTTAAAAGTATCCCGCATGATGCAATGGCCAGGCCTGTAGTTAAAATTTTCTTCTTCATAATTTTTCCTCCTTAATATTTTAAAATTAAAAAACTCTGTTTATGAAAAACGGTTATTTCTTTTTCCATGATGATGGTAACCGTTCAAGCTTAAACAGAGCTTAAAATTTTAAAATTAATTTGTTTTTTTATTTTTAAAAATTTTATGCAGCAATTTAACTACAAAACCGACAAATATTGCGGCAAGAATCGTGCCTTCCCTGACACCCTCCAGTCTGTGCATAAATATTAGCGAAAGTGCAACAGCCACCCCGACACTCGATACGTCAAATATAATCTTGGCGGTTGAAAACTGCATGCCGGTCTTTTTTACCATGGCAAGCATAACGCCTTCGGTCGGCATCGGAATAAGTTCGGCTCCCACATATAAGAACACACCAATTCCCACGACCACTATAGCCAGACCGCAAAGGAAAAGCCTGTATGCATAATTATCGCTGAAGGCAAGGAAAGACATCAGCATCTTGGATATGTCAACAAACCATCCGAAAAGAAACGATATGGCAATCTGAATAAAGCTGTACGGTTTAAAGTCTTTTCGAAGAATTATTATCTGTAAAATCAGATATATTATAAAAATCCCGGTCGTACAGGCTCCAAGTTCAAAGCCGGAAATTTGTGATATTACATACGGTAATGCACTGACCGGCGACACCCCGAGACCTGAAGCCACGGAAATGCCGACACCAAGAGACAACAGGAATAGGCCTATAAAATATTGAATTAACTTTTTTATCCATTTTGATGCGTCTGTCATACGTTTCTCACAATTCTCATTTTCGAAACATTATAATATAACGCACCCTTCTTTGTGTGAAAAAATCTTAAATTAATCGGGATTTTAAGAAGAAACCGCTATTTCTTCCCCAAGCGTAAATGAATAAATTATTTTTTCTTTTACTTTCTTTCCGGTAGCCTGTTCGAGTGCCTTTGCGTAATACCCGAGTTGCTCTTTATATCTTTTAATAAGTTCTTCTTTCGCACCTTCGCCTTTTACATAATCTGTTTTATAGTCAAGCAGAATAATACCGTCATCTTCTTCAATATACATATCGATAACACCCTGGACCAAAAGCAGATCTGTCATGTCATCACATTTTACCCCGATCATAAACTCACGTTCACGGTAAAGAGTTCCGGCATTAAAAGCATCTTTTGCCCGCTTTCCAATATTTGATTCCAGATAGGCTTCAATATCTTTAATATTAATATCTTTGGCTGCTTCTTTTGAAATCATACCTTTACTTATAAGCGCTTCAATCTGACCCGTGATATTTGAATCGTTATAATCAAGACATTCCATCAGCTTATGATACGCATTACCTCTGTTAATCGAACGCTCTCTTGATTTATAAGAACGCGCGCTTTTCGTGCCTTTAATTTCTTCCTGTGCATTTTCCTGTATTGAATCAGACCTGTAGTCTCTTGCCCTGTCGTCCTCACCGGTGATGGCGGCATTTTTTAATTCAGTTACGGTGACTTTGGGTTTTTTGATTACTTCCGATTCATATTGATAAGGTTTAAAGAAAGGAGATTGTTTTTCAACATATTCTTCTTTATCAATATCGACGTGTTTTTGAGTTTCACTAATAGATTTATTTAATTCTTCCTCGTCACATTCTCTAATATCAAAATATTCCGAGGTATTATCCTTATCCAATATAGCCGTCATCGCAGCTTTAAAATAAGTATTAATATTAAAAAATTCACCGTAAGAAAAATCCTTTCCCGGTTGTGATACAAGGTGTTCCTCAAGCTCGAATCCGTCCTTTTTTCGCTTCTTATACCCAACCATAAAGAGCTTTTCTCTGGCTCTTGTCATGGCCACATACAGAAGTCGCATCTCTTCGTTGATTTCATCCTGCTTAAGCCGTATTGTTAAAGCGTTTTTAAATATCGTTTTCTTTTTTGTTCTTTCCTCAAAATTAAAATCGGTTGTAGCCATCCCGATGTCATCGTGATACATGACTTTTGAATTTTCATTATCAAACTTAAATCCCTTACTCATTCCCATTAAAAATACAACCGGAAACTCCAGACCTTTACTCTTGTGAATGGTCATGATTCGCACAACATCATCATTTTCACTGAGAATCGACATTTCTCCTTCCTCAGTTTCGGCTTTTTTTATTTTTTCGATATATTTAATAAATTGAAAAAGCCCGGTAAAACTGCTTCCGGAAAATGACTGCGCCTGATTCAGAAGAAAATTAATATTTGCAAGTCTTTTCTCAGCCGGAGCAATATCGCTTATGTATCTGTAATACCCCGTATTGTAAACAATATCCCACAACACATCATAAACGGATGAATTCACGGCCCTTTCACGCCACGTATCAACTCCGGAAAGGAATACTTCAACCCTTTCTTTAAGTTCTTTGTCATTACCATTCTTTAAATAATCCGTAAGATTATTATAAAGAAATTCATCTTTATCCGAGGCTCTGATTAATGCCAACTCACTGTAATCAAATCCTCCAAAATAAGAAACCATAACGGCAGCCATTGCTATATCATCAAGCGGATTGTCAATAACTT
>CAJOLA010000018.1 GCA_905235275.1 uncultured Lachnospiraceae bacterium | reverse complement strand
GGTGCATCAGGGAAGAAATCCTTTGATGAGCCAAGCTCATCAATTCCGCACATCATTCCGAATGATTCCACGCCTCTTAACTTACCCTTTTTTATCTTTATGCCGTCTTCCGGAATCTCACTCTCACCGTGAGCAGCAGCAATCTTTCCGCCCGCCAAAACAACAGGTACCGTCTGTCCCGATGTACCCACTTTGATGTTTGGCGCACCCGTTACGATCTGCACAGGCTCTTCTTCTCCTACATCAAGCTTACATACGACAAGCTTGTCGGCGTCGGGATGCTGCTCCACGGAGAGAATCTTTCCGACAACTATTTTTTCGAGGTTCTTATCAAGCTTTTCAAAACACTCAACCTTCGTACCTGACAGCGTCATTGCATCGCCGTATTCCTCATCGGTTATGTTATCCATGCCCGGCACAAGGTCTTTTATCCAATTAAGTGATGTATTCATAACTTTTACTCCGTTCTTTAAAATTGACCAAGGAATCTTATGTCGTTTTCATATAAAAGACGCATGTCATCTATCTCATATTTAAGAAGTGCCAGTCTCTCAAGACCTATACCGAAAGCAAATCCCGAATATTTCTGTGTATCAACGTCACATCTTTCCAGAACAAGCGGATGAATCATTCCGCATCCCAGAATCTCAATCCAGCCTTCTCCCTTACAGATTCGGCATCCTTTTCCTTTGCATTTGAAGCAGGTTACATCCATCTCCGCACTCGGCTCGGTAAACGGAAAATGATGCGGTCTGAATTTTGTCTTTGTATCTTCTCCGAATATTCTCTTTGCAAAGCTTACCAGCGTTCCTTTAAGATCTGCAAAGGTAATATTCTCATCTATGACCATTCCCTCAATTTGATGGAAGCACGGTGAATGTGTGGCATCCACTTCGTCAGCCCTAAACACTCTTCCCGGAGCTATCATCCTGATCGGAATCTTTCCTCTTTCCATCTGACGCACCTGAACAGGTGATGTCTGGGTTCTGAGTACCACCTTGTCGTTTATATAGAAAGTATCCTGCTCGTCCTTTGCGGGGTGATTCGCGGGGATATTAAGCGCTTCGAAGTTATAATAATCAAGCTCAACCTCGGGACCGTGTACGACCTCATATCCCATGCCGATAAATATTTTTTCAACCTCTTCAAGCATTACACGGTTAGGATGTCTGTGACCGTAGGTTATCTTTGTTGCGGGAAGCGTAACATCCGTCTTTTCTTTTTTAATCTCTTCGTCAAGACGCTTTTCTTTTATTATGTCATCGGCTTTTTTAATGGCTTCTTCAATCGTCTGTTTTGCTTCATTAACGATGCGGCCGATCTCAGCTCTTTCCTCGGCAGGAACATTTTTCATGTTCTGCAGCAAAGCGGTAATCTCTCCTTTTTTACCGAGAATCTTAACCCTTATTTCATTTAATTCTTCGGGAGTAAGTACGCTTTTTACTCTTTCAAGAGTATTTTCCGTTATCTCTTTTAACTTATCTTTCATTTTTTATCTCTCCAAAAATATTTGCTGTTTATTTTATATCCGTTTACGCCATTTAAAGATGCTTGCTTAAGTATTCGGATTTTATGATTTCAAGCCTTTCATTAACGGGGATGGCCTCATTTCGAATATCATTTGCCGTCGTCTGTCTGAAATCCTCTATCTCTTTTTTCATCTCATCATATTCGAGTTGTCCGTAGGGGACGTTAGGCTCGATACCCGCGAGTATCCCGGCGTAAAGTGCCTGTTTTCTGGATTCTTCGTTATGCCCGGACTCATACGCTTTCACGAAGCATTCCATTGCTTCCTTTCGCATGAACATGCCCGCAAAGCATACTCCCATGTTGTGATGCACCTTCGAGTAAAAGCTCTCAGGCATCTCTTCATCGGCCGGTGCCTCCAGTATCTCCTGAAAGCTTTTTTGAGCTCTCGCAAGACAATTGTTTTTCATGTAGGTTTCGGCTATCGAATATTTCTTTAACAGAGGATTGATGTTTTGAATCCTCTCAAGTATCGGCTCTATTATTTTTACTTCTTCAGCGGTGTAGTAATTTACATCCCTGAAAAGCGTAAGAAGCAGGCTCCATGTGGTTGCTCCCGAATATGCCAGATTCTTAAGCTTGTCGGCAAGCAGGTTATTGCCCGTATCTTCGCCTATGAACTTGAAAAACTCATTATTTATGACAGTATCATCTATCAGCCATATATTCTCATAAAGATATTGAACGAGTTCTTCAATCGTATAAATATTTCTTCCCGTGTCCGTAAAGACATACGGCACGAGAGCCCTCTTGCTTTCGCAAAGAATGACACCCTTGCTTTCCGGAAGCCTCATCTGCTGCGGTTTGCGCCCGGTCATTTGCACCGTCACGCTAAGGGCAGTCCCTTCAGACTTGCAGGCCTCGCCAAAGCCCATGTCCTTAAAAATCAGCTCCATCAGGTCTTCGTTCGGGAAATTAACGGAAACGCCGACTCTTGTCATTCTGTCGGGGCGCTTTCTGATATCCGAAAGATCTATTCTTTCTATGGAAGGCACATTGGCTCCGAGTTCCTTAAGTTCAAGCTCGATTATGTTCTTATCGGTAAGAATGCACTCAAGCTCCCCCGTGCTTTCGTCTATGTTGGAACCGGGTTTAATAACGGTGCTTGTAACGCTTTCGCCTTTAAAAAATGTTCTTACGGAAACCTCTGTCGTAATTCTGTTCTTGCATGCCAGAATGCATGAAGAATATCTTCCTCCCGAAACATCCGCACCTCCCGAAAGGCTTAAGTTTTTAAAAATTCCGGCTCTTCGGAAGGGATCTGCGATGGGACTGGCCTTTGCAAGAGCACATATGCAGGCTCCCTTCACAAAAAGATTCTGTCCGGCAAATATCCTGTATCCTTTTTTACCGATAAAGTTAAGCGTCTCCTGAGGAATGTCGGATGTATCAAACCCTTTTCCTGTCAGATACACGCTGGATGTCTTATGTTCATTTAAGGTACTTCCGATGAATTCATTAATCTCATCCATCACGTCCTTAAGTAAAAGTTCTCCCTTTATCACCTGTAAAAGACGCACAGAAGAAATGCTTTTGTCTATCTCCCTTAATACGGTATTGCCCTTATAGCTGATTCTCTGCAGGAAATATGCATTAATGCCTTCTTTTTCGTAATCGTAGAGTACGGCTCCCTGTGCAAATAAAGCGGGCTCGGCATTAAATGCGTAATAGGCAAATGCTTCACTTAAGCCTATGAGTATATATTTTTCTTTTGGAATGCCAAGCATTTCCAAGGCTTTGGTAACAACCTTTCTTGATTCCGGTGAGTAGTCTCTTAAGCATACGGAAAGCATCGCCACCTTTGAATTACCGGACTGTTCCTTTGTCCGCTCAATCAATACCTGAATCATTTTATAGATTACGTCCTCGGGATGTGCCTGGGACGTCATAATCTCACTGAAGCTGCTGGCATTGATGAATTCAGGCGAATCCGCATTGTTACTTACGGAGCGCACGGACATATCCTCGCGTTCGTAATAACATACCTGAGATATATTCTCATCGATATCTATTCCAATGTATAAACCGTTTGATTCCATAAATGTTTCCTTTTTAAGGTTGTCTTAAATAGTTTTAAATAACTTATTATTCAAATCGCATTCGATGTAATATTCGTTAATTGCCTGCTCAAGCCTTTGCGTATCCCCGATGGTACTTATTTCGTTTATTCTCTTAAACTCTTCGTTCTCATCGATTCGCTTACTGTTGTAATTAATTGTCTCATCATAACCTTCCGCGTTACCCGCCATGTCGGTCATGCTTATCTTATAGGATACGCTCTCTCCCGCAAAAAGCGTTGACGGATATATGTAAATTCCGCTTATCGTCTCAATCGGGCGAACTCTTCTTCCCGACTCCCTGCCGTCTCTGAAATCAATCCACACATCAGACCCGGGAGAGCCCATAAACTCGATAACGCTTTTATCTGCCACATAATACGGCAGCGGAATGCTTGAATTCAAATCCTTAAAGAATGAAAAAATAATTCCTTTGCTTATAAATGCGTTCAGAATATTAGTATAATTGAGAATCTCTGTCGAGGTAAGCTCCCTTTCATATGTCGCATCATGCTTTAGGAGCGCGGCAAGCTCAATCGGCAACTGGCTGACATTATTTTCCAATCTGTCATAAATAATCGGGAAAACATTCTCGTCAGCTTCTTCATTCTTTACAAAGTATAAGAACGACTGATATGCAATATATGCCTCTACAACCTCGCCGTCCTGTTTCAGAGAATACAACTCATAAAAAACGGGCGCCATATCCCGTGAACCTCGTTTTGTAAAAAGCAATCTTGAAAGATTATCTTCAAGGTCGGTGACGGCCTTGGAATCTCCGCGAAGATTCTTAACCTCAGGTCCCTTTGCCTCGGGAGCATTCGGATCCGTGCTTCCGTACAGGAAGGTTCGAAGTTCATTCTCAAAGCTGTTTGAAATGGCATCATACATAAGAAGACTCTTTGCAAAGACCTCAGCATTTACCACATCAGCGTTTTGAAGCTCCTGTCTGTATCTGTAAAGAAGATAAAACGGATCCTTTGAGCATTCGGCATCATTCATCTCAAGAAGCGGTCTTTCTTCAAGAACTCTCTCCACGGTAAATGCAAACGATTTATCGGAGTATACGTTTCCGTTAGCATCCTCAAAGCATATAACGCATTCTTCTTCGAGATTCTCCCTGTCACTTAAAATGAAGGCATATGTAAGCCTGTCTTTTACCGGCGTCTTCTTCGGTACTTTAAATTCCTTGTGACGCACAACCAAGGTTACCGGAATGTCCGACTCAAGCGTAATGCGATAAGTAAACTGCAGCCTGAATATCTGAGCGGAAAGACCGGAATCAATCGTTTCGGTAACATCCAAAAACCATCTGTACAAAACAATCAGGCTGTTATCTATAAGACCTTCCGATAATCTCTCCTTTGTAAATTCAAGGATATTATTCCTGTAGAGATGATAAATATCCGGCTCGCTGTCACGCACACTTATAACGCAGGCATACAGATACGCCTTGGAATTAATATCGATACCGCTGTCATATACAAAATATCTGAGCACCGTCTCCGGCAGTCTTCCGGGCTCGGTCTTATCAAGACTCATCAGATAGTACTCATACAGTAAAGTGATATTTAAGCCTCTTTTAATTGCCTGCTCGTAAATCCCCACATATTCGGGGCCTTTAATATTTCCCTGTATCATCTTTTTGCAGAGGGTTATGAGTATCTCATCGCTGTTATATTCATCGTAGAGATTCTTAAGGCAAAAGGCAATAAAGATGCGTCATGTCAATCTTTGTCTCTTCGGATACAAGCTCTGTAATCCTTGAAGTAGCGGCCGCTTCCACAAGACTGTTTTTGTATCCGAATCTTACAACCTGCGTTTCAAATGCATTAAGAACTCTGAGAAGTGCCGGCTGTTTATTGAAGATTCTTATCGCTTCAAGATATACAATGGGACTTGTGCATCCGTTCGAAAATGCATCCTTAAATCTCGTAAGCCAGATACTGGCATTTTCTTCGGCATTATGATCAAGATGATAAGAAAAGAGAAGTATCTGCCACGGAGCTTTGTCCGTCTTAATAACCTTTTCAAATTCATCGGACGCATAATCATATGTCGCCTGATTATTATCAATCATGGTCTGCACGTAAAGCGACATATAGTAAAGTATTCCGTTCTCCTGCTTATCCTGAAACAGCCTCTGTGAATAATCCTTCAGGATGACTCCTGCTTCAGCGGCGTCTCCGTGAAGCGATAAAAGCATGGCCCTTGATACCTGAAGCTCAAGCCATATCTTCTCCTCCTGTTCGGATGTTCCGCACATGGATAAAAATTCGGAATTGGAAATAAGCGCCAGGGAATTACCCGTCCATTCGGAAAGGCTTATTTTTTTCATACGAAAATCAAGGTAGCCTCTTGTGATCTCTACCTTTAAACGTTTGAACCTTTTAATAAAAGGACTTACCTTGCCGTGCCTTTCGGGATCTATTTGACGGGTATTATGAAAATCATTCTCCTCGGAAAGCTCCGTAAGACCTGCTCCCTCAAGGAAGCTTTTAAGAGCAACGCCTGCATCTTCCTGACCCTTAACCTGGTCGTAAAGCGCATTAAGGAAAGGATCGTCACGCAGGACCACTCCTCTGAATTCCTTGGATAAAAATATATCTTTTGCTTCAAGCTCGTTTTCTTCGGCAAATTCAGCAAAGGTCTCGGGACTTTGAATTACAAATCCGTTTCCGGTCTGAATCGTTTTTCTTTTTACGACGAAGTTATACGGAACGTTAAACTCTCCGGCAGACGTAACAACGCGAAATTTCCCGTGTATCATATCTCCGGGAGCTGCCCCCGTGGCATTTACCGAATATTCAATGGTATTCTCCGTTCCCGAAAAACTGTCTGAAACCCTTACTCTCGGATCGTCGGTAAATACTGCCCCCTGTATGGGTCCGGATGCATTAACCGCAAATGAACCCGTTTCGGTGGAGTCTTCAACAACGGATGAAGATATCCTGTCCACAGGCTCTAAAACGGGAATGGCATATTCAAATTCCCCTTTTGCAAGATTTTTAATGTAATCCTTCAATGCTTCTACCTCTTACTAAATTAATGTGACCCGTACCACAGGGCCTCGCATCCGCCGATGTCTTTTGTCTGAGTGCCGTCCTCGGAAACTGCCACAAGACTTCGGCCCTGAATGCGGTAAATATATTCACCCGACTTAAGAACCTCGGATATATTGTCGGTCGTTACGTTCCCGATAAACAGTGCGGCCTTATTAAATGAAGAACCGTAAAACAGCTCTTTATTCTTTACATATGAATAACCGCTGTCATTTCCCACGGAACTAAGTGATGTTATGCCGTTACTTTCGGAAACGTCAGACGACTCTCTTGATGATATCTTACGAAGTCTCCCGTCGGAGGTAAGATAAAGAGCAGTCTTTTCGTAATCGTTCCAGATTATGCTGCCGACCGAGAAATCTTTTTCAATCATCATTCTGTCATGAATCTTTCCGCCGTCGACTATCGCAGATGATATTCCGGACGCATCGGCAATATATACGAGTCTGTTAATGTCATCGTAATATACCGATACGGGGCTTCCCTTAACGGAGCCGACGTCGATATCGGAATTGTTGTTTAAATCATGCATGTAGAGTCTGTTATTTTTGGAATAACAGAATCTGTCAGCCGTATCCGATACATTGACGCCCGATACCGAGCTTGCAAAAAAGTTGTTGCATTCTTTTTCCTCGGCAAATATCTCATCTGCTCCGTCCGCAATTTTGGTCCTTTTGGAAGGATCGGTCACGCTGTAGCCGTATAAGTTATCGCTTTTGTCACGGGTTATTAAAATGTCTTTCTTAAGATAAAAGTATGTATCCGAAATGTCATCCTCAATCTCCGTTACATTTTCTCCCGTGGAATCACAGCTGCAAAGCGAAGTCTTACCGGTTCCCAGCTCTTCGGTTATGACATCCGTCTTTGTAAAGAATACCCTGCCCGAATCCGAAACGTATCTTATGCCCATCATGGTATCGGAGGATACAACCTCTTTTAACGGCTCATCTGCAGCCTTAAAAAAAAGTTTGTAATTATCCTTATCAACCGATGAATCATATACCGAAAATACGAAAAACTTTCCGTTATCATCACTCATCGACTGATCCACCCGTATGTTTTCGTTGAAGTTAATGCCGTCGGCCTCTCCCAAAACATAAAATTTTGATTTGTCGGCATTGAAGAGCACCGCCTTCGCATCTCCGACTTCCTTTGCATCAAAAGCATTAACCTCATAATACTTTCCCGCATTCGCATAGTAGACATTACTGTCATAAACCGGTGCCACGCGGTAATTCTTAACGGAATTAAAAATCACAACGGCCGCTATCGCGGCAGCTCCGGCTATTGCCACCGGTATGATAACCTTTGCGTAATTGAAGTTTTTCTTTTCGGAGTCTTCTCTTACATCCTCAACGGATATCTCATCAGGTTCATCCTGCCTTCTTTCGACAAAATCCTCATACTCTTTTTTTCTTTTGATGTACTCGTCAGTATTATCTTCAATCTGAGGCCCGTCGCAATAAGGACATATATTGCCGGGCGTGCTTCTGCCGCATTTTGGACAAATCATGATAATCCCTTTTTAAAAATCAAATTTATCGGCAAAGTAATCCTTTAAGCCGTCAATGCTTATTCTTTCCTGCTGCATTGTGTCACGGTCTCTTACCGTTACACAATTGTCTTCTTCGGAATCAAAATCATATGTTACACAGAAAGGTGTACCTATCTCATCCTGTCTTCTGTAACGCTTTCCGATGTTACCTCTGTCGTCAAACTCACATACGTAGTATTTGGCAAGTTCTTTATATAATTCCTCTGCCTTTTCGTTTAGCTTCTTGGAAAGAGGAAGCACGCCGATCTTAACAGGTGCAATTGCCGGATGGAAATGAAGCACGGTTCTTACGTCCCCCTCTTCTATCTCCTCCTCATCGTAAGCCGCGCAAAGGAATGCGAGAGTTACTCTGTCCGCGCCAAGTGACGGCTCGATAACATAAGGCACATATTTCTCATTGGTCTCATCGTCAAAATACTGAAGATCCTGACCGCTCACCTTGATATGCTGGTTAAGATCGTAATCGGTTCTGTCCGCGATACCCCAAAGCTCGCCCCATCCGAACGGGAAGAGGAACTCAAGATCTGTTGTAGCCTTGCTGTAGAAGGAAAGCTCAGCCTGATCGTGATCGCGCGCTCTCATCTCTTCAGGCTTGATACCGAGATCCTGAAGCCACTTAATGCAGTATTCTCTCCAGTAGTTAAACCATTCAAGGTCCGTTCCCGGCTTACAGAAGAATTCAAGCTCCATCTGCTCAAACTCTCTTGTTCTGAATGTAAAGTTACCCGGAGTAATCTCATTTCTGAAGGATTTACCGATCTGGCCGATACCGAAAGGAACCTTCTTTCTGGATGTACGCTGCACGTTCTTAAAGTTTACGAATATACCCTGCGCAGTCTCCGGTCTTAAATAAACGGTATTTTTCGCATCCTCCGTTACACCCTGGAAGGTTTTAAACATCAGATTAAACTGTCTTATCTCGGTAAAATCCTTTGCCCCGCATGAAGGACATGCAATACCGTGTTCTTTTATATAATTCTCCATCTCTTCGTTGGACCATCCGTCAACCGAAGAATCGAGTTCTATCTTATTATCGTATGCCCACTCCTCGATAATCTTATCGGCGCGATGACGCTCATGACATTCCTTGCAATCCATAAGCGGGTCGGAAAATCCACCAAGATGACCTGACGCTTCCCAAACCTGCGGGTTCATAAGTATTGCACAATCAACTCCGACATTATACGGACTCTCCTGTATAAACTTCTTCCACCACGCGGCTTTTACGTTGTTTTTTAATTCAACTCCGAGATTGCCGTAATCCCATGTATTCGCAAGCCCCCCGTAAATTTCGGAGCCCGGATACACGAATCCTCTTGCCTTGGCAAGTGCCACAATCTTTTCCATTGTCTTTTCCATAGTAGGTAAATCTCCCTTTATATGTAATAATTCTATATTTTTATAAGTTTATACCTTTTTTATATGCTTTACAAGAAATAAATACTTTGAAACCCCCTAAAAATTAAGAAAAAATGCGTTTTTTTGGCAACTGTGATATAATTTGCAAAATATTAAAAAGAGGTATCCAAATGTTCGCTCATATTTTTCATTCACAGGGATTCGGTCCCGTGACCGTTGTGGGCATAGCTTTTATGTTTATCGGGTGTTTCCTGTTTTTGAATGCCGGCTTATCTTTCCTTCCTTCCGATGGCGGTCGTGACGTCACGGGGGGACACATTTCCAAAGGAAAGCCTACCGGTGCAGGTATTATCCTGATACTTTTTTTTGATGTGGCTGTTCTGCTTTTTTCTGCCATATCAGCCGAGTTGTTTATTTATATATTGCTTGTTTCCGCTGAGATGATTACAGGATTTCTTGATGACGGCGCAAAGACCGAATGGGGACGGGCAAAAAAAGGCCTTATCGACCTTGCAATCTGTGTGATTTTTGCAATAACTTATCTTAGCTTCAACCCGAACACCTTCCGGTTTGCGGTATCTGAATATACCGTACAGGTTCCGGTTGTGGTATATGGCATTCTCATCGTAATTCTTGCCTGGTCGGCAATCAACGTAACCAATTGTGCGGACGGGGTTGACGGACTTACCGGCACTCTCTGCTGCATAACATTTGCATCCGTTATGGCGCTGCTTAGGCATTACAATATCGATCCGGCCTTTCGCGATGCGGTATTATTTATGATTATTGGTTTACTTACATATTTGTGGTACAATGCCTCACCGAGCCGTCTTATGATGGGAGATGCGGGATCAAGATCGATTGGTCTTTTTATCGCAATCGCAATGGTTAAGTTGCACCATCCGTTACTGTTTTTACTTCTCTCATTGGTAATAATTGTTGACGGAGGATTGGGGCTTATCAAGATTACTTTTATTAAGGCCACACATAACAATTCTTTTATGTCATTTTTAAGAACCCCGGTGCATGATCATTGCCGAAAGGTTTTCAAATGGTCCGACACACAGGTTGTTGTAAGATTTGCCGCGATTCAGGCAATCATTTGCACGGGTGTGGTATGTTATATATATTAGATTTATTTCCATTAATGTCTTATTTTCAAATAAGACTTGGGGGCTACGATGTATAAAAAATTAAAAAGCGGTTGGGCAAAGCATTTTGATTTCATGCTTTGGGATATGCTCTGTGCGGAGTTGGCATATCTGCTGGCCCACATTATACGCTCGGGAGAAACACTAAACTCTCCTCTTTACAGATATACAGCCATTTTGATTATAGTTTCGGAAATTCTGGTATCCGTCTTCACATCTTCTTTCAGGGATATATTGAAGAGGGGTTACTTAAAAGAGCTGTGGAGCGTAATATCACATGTAATTAAGGTATGGGTTGTCATATTCTTCCTGATGTTTCTTTTGAAGCTGGATTCGACGGATATGTTCTCCCGTCTGATTTTTGTATTTTCATGTATATTCCACATATCTTTTTCCTATCCGGTGCGCTTATGGTGGAAACATGTTGTTGTTACGCATCTGCAAAAAGGAAAATCAAGGGCGTTACTTATAGTGGTAAACAAACCCATAGCAGAACTTGTAGTTAATACGATTAAGCAAAACAATCTTTTCAGTCTTGATATTGTGGGTGTTATCGTATGGGACGAAGACATGGAGGGCTCCGAGATTGCCGGAGAAAAAGTCGTCGCCAACTGCTACAATGCCGTCGACTTCATTTGTCACAACAGAGTTGACGAGGTATTTATCAGTCTGGAAGGCGAGATGGCACCGAGCCAGTTCGTCCACTCCTGCGTCGAGATGGGACTTGCCGTACACAGACCGATAATAAAAGAGACTTACACACAGCGCTATATCCAAAAATTTGCCGGATATACGGTTGTAACAAGTGCGATTCACGTTATCGGCGGCGGTCAGCTGTTTTTAAAGAGAATATTTGATATTATAGGCGGATTTGTAGGAAGTCTCATTACATTAGTATTATTCCCGTTTTTTGCCTTTTTCATTAAGCGCAAATCACCGGGCCCGGTACTTTTTGTCCAGGAGCGCGTTGGCGAGAACGGAAGAATATTTAAAATGTACAAATTCAGATCCATGTATCCCGATGCCGAAGATCGCAAAAAAGCCCTCGAAAACAAAAACGAAATGGGAGACGATCTAACCTTTAAAATGGACGACGACCCAAGAATTATCCCCGGCATCGGAAACTTCCTGCGCAAGTACTCATTTGATGAATTCCCTCAGTTCTTTAACGTACTGAAAGGTGATATGAGTCTTGTAGGGACAAGACCGCCAACCATAGAAGAATGGAAAAAATACCTTCCAAACCACCGTGTACGACTCGCCGTTCGTCCGGGTATCACGGGCATGTGGCAGGTAAGCGGACGTAATGATATAACCGATTTCGAAGAAATCGTAAGACTTGACGAGCAATATATCAATGAATGGTCATTCGGACTTGATTTCAAGATAATATGTAAAACCATCGGCAGCATTTTTAAAGGAACCGGAAAATAATCATGAAAAAATCAAAAGACTTTAAAATAATAATCGCAAGTCATAAAAAATGTTCCACCCCTATCGACAAGGCATATCTGCCTCTTCAGGTCGGCGCTGCCGGAAAAGAATCCTTCGGCTTTCAGAGGGATGATACGGGCGACAACATAAGCGATAAGAATCCCATGTATTGCGAACTTACCGGACTGTACTGGGCATGGAAGAATCTTTCATGCGATTATGTAGGCCTTGTTCATTACAGAAGATACTTCTCCGCAAAAAGTAAATCCTACAGAAAAGGCCGCCACCCCTTTGACTGCGTATTATCAACCGCACAGTTAAACAGCATCTTTGACAATTATAAGCTCATTGTACCGTCAAAGAGAAAATATTACGTGGAGTCGCTGGAATCGCATTATGCGCATACGCTTAACAGGGAACACATAAGTGTCGCACGAGAAGTCGTAAGTGCGCTCGAGCCCTCCTATCTTAAAGATTTCAACCGTGTAATGAAACGTAATTACGGGTATATGTTTAACATGTTCATAACGTCCAAAGCCATTGCCGACGAATACTGCGAGTGGCTCTTCCCCATTCTTTTTGAGATGGAAAAGCACATATCGTCTGATAATCTGTCGGATTTTGAGAAAAGATGGCCGGGACGCATCAGCGAGCTTTTATTTAACGTATGGCTTGAATATATGATCAGAACAGGTCGTATCCGTAAGTCTGACATAATAGAGATTTCACACATTTACATCGGAAAAGTAAACTACCCCCAAAAGGCAGTATCCTTTATCGGAGCAAAGCTCTTCCACAAAAAATATACCGACAGCTTTTAACTTTATCGGAGACAACATGCAAAAGGTTCATTCAGTAAAATATAATTTCATAATGAATTTTATCCTGACTGCATCAGGAATTATATTTCCGCTTATAACTTTCCCATATATTACGCGTGTAATAGGTATGGAAAGATATGGAGCGGTTTCTTATGTTACGAATGTAATCAATTTTGCGTTACTGTTTGCTCAGCTCGGAATCCCTACATACGGAGTCCGCGCCTGTGCGAAGGTTCGTGATGATAAGCAAAAGCTTTCTCAAACCGCTCAGGAGATTCTTTTCATAAATATGGTGATGTCTCTGATTGTCACCGTTGTTTTTACGGGACTGATCTTTGCGATTCCTTCGTTTTTTAATCACAAAGAGATGTTTTTTATCAGTCTCGCCACATTCTTCCTTCAGGCGCTGGGAACGAACTGGCTCTTCCAAGCCCTGGAACAATATGATTACATCACGGTAAGAAGTCTTGTATTTAAGATAATTTCCATTATTTTAATGTTCATTTTGGTTCACCAAAGTGATGATTATATTATTTACTGCGCAATCACCGTTTTTGCGGGATTCGGTTCAAACGTATTCAACTTTTTCCGTGCCAGAAAATACGTATCATTCCATAAAACCGCCCCGTATAATCTGAGGCAGCATTTCAAACCGATATTCATACTTTTTGCACAAAGTCTGGCGATATCCATATATACGTATCTTGATTCGGTTATGCTCGGACTTATGAAGGGTGACCTCGAAGTCGGATACTACACATCCGCCACGAAGATTAAGGTAATACTGGTGAGTCTCGTAACATCCCTCGGTAACGTCCTTCTTCCGCGTATGTCCTACTACGTGCACAACGGAATGAAGAAAGACTTTTACAAAACCATGGCCAAGGCATTTAATTTTACCCTTTTTATGTCCGTGCCTTTAGCGCTGTTCTTCTCCATCACGGCATCCAACTGCCTGCTCTTCCTTGCGGGAGGGGAATCTCTTCCCGCAGCTACGGCGATGACGGTTATAACTCTTTCCGTTATCCCCATCGGTATAACCAATGTACTTGGTATACAGGTTTTAACACCTCTTAATGAGGAGAAAAAGGTTCTGACATCCGTAATAGTCGGTGCCGTTATCGACTTTGTTCTAAACCTTATACTGATTCCGTTTTTCGGCTCCACCGGCGCTTCGGTTGCCACGCTGGTTGCCGAGATCGGTGTTTTGGCAATGCAGATGATATTTGCCATTCATATTCTTAAAAGGGTTAAAAGCAAAATACATGTCGCAAAATACGGCATTTGCGGTATAGTTGCAGCCATACCGTTGTTTTTCATAAACGGTATGCCTCTGCCGCACGTGGTTCTTAACCTTCTGCTTTCCCTTGTGGTATATGCAGGTATTTATTTCGGAATACTTTTTGTAACAAAGGATAAGATTCTTACCGAATCACTCGGATCGTTTAAGCGTAAATTGAAATCAAAAAAACAATCTGATACAGATCAAAAAGAGATTTAATAATCTCCGACTTAAAAAACCTTTTGCTTCTCTTTTGGAGAAGCATTTTTTATTTTCCGTATTCCGCTTGAGGAGTGCCTTTTTGCCCTTTTCATTATTTCCATTATTTGATAAACTAATCCCTTAGATACTAGGAAGACTTGGGAGATTCAACAATGTTTGACAGAAATGACAGTCTTAATATGTCTGTTTTTGAATATTTATTTTGGATTGGCTATGCAGTCATCATTGTAGTGGGCGTTTTCGCAACTTCCCAATTCGCATATGAGGACTGGTGGGGACGGACCAACACCTTAATGATAGGTATAGGGCTTCTCCTTATGGCCATCGGATTTACCTTCTTTTCGACCATAAGCAAACGGACATTTTTACTCGGAGTTTTACTTATAGTCCTATGTGCCTGCATATATATCGAAAGCCATCGCGGTAAAGACATCGTAGCCTTTGTTGCCGTTGCATTTCTCGGAGGGATGCTCGACTGGCGTAAATCGATTCGGGTATTCTTTGTCGCCGCGTCGGCTTCGGTGATTATGGTCCTGATACTTTATGCGACAGGCGTATTTTATCCGGAATATATAGGACGAACGGGAGAAGACACGGTTCGGCACTATCTGGGATTTACATACTCAGCCATACCTGCCAATTTTTATTTTCATATTGTCCTTGCCTATCTGTTTTTGAAACGGCAGACAATAAACCTGGCAGAGACAATCGTCATAATGGGCACAAACTGGCTGCTATATGCATTAACCGACACAAACGCCGTATTTTACCTTATAACGGCTCTGGTGGGTGTCCTGTGGATATACAGATGTTTCCCGCAAATATTCCGGTTGAAATATCTGAAGGTCATATCCATCTGGGTGGTCCCGATATCCGCCCTTGCAATAATCGGGCTGTCGTATGCGTACACTCCGATGAGTTCAACCTTTTTGCAGTTGGATCATTTGCTTAATAACCGACTATCTCTGGGATACAAGGCAATCGAACAATACGGTATACACCTTTTCGGTCATGACGTCTCGTGGACCTACTATACCGGACGATACGGAACGAATGTATATGAAGAATACTTCTTTATCGATTCATCATATCTGAACATATTACTGACATTCGGACTGATCATACTTGTATTCATATGTGTCGGATATATGATGACAGGCAAAAAGCTGTACGAAGAAAAGCACTATATGGGCTGTATCGTATTTATAGTTTTTGCACTTCACTGCGCTACCGACCATCACTTATTTGAAGTAAGATACAATCCTTTCATTGTTCTTTTGGGATTCGTATTTATCAACAGAGGCTTAATTCTAAAAAGGGGATATAACACAATGGAACATAAAAACATTAACAAAGACAGAGAGATAAGCGTTCGTTCGCTGTTTGCCAGGGTAATGCGCAAATGGTGGATTATACTTATCGTTGCAGTCGCCGTCGGCGCTTTGGCGGGCGGATATAAAATGGTCAAAACATCAAACGAAATGAAAAGCAATTCCGAAGAGACCATGACAAATGAGGAATACCAAAAAAAGCTTGCTGACTATCAGCAAAATACAAAGACTCTTAAGGCGTCCATAAAGGCATCCGAGGATACACTTCAGAATAAAATAGACTATCTGGCAAACTCAATAGTTGCCCGTATTAATCCGGGAGAGGTTCATACGGCAAAAAATAACTATTTCTTTGAATCAGATGACGGTGATTCAAGCGCGATTCGCGATCGTGCAGCCAACAGAGCCGTTGATTTGTATGCCACATATATCACTTCTCTTGATTTCTGGAACGATATAAGTAAAGAAATGGATACCGAGCCCCAATACCTTTTGGAGCTTATTACGGCCACTCCGGATTACGAGGCTTCCAATCTTTTGGTAGTCATCAGATATACGGATGATGAAGGCGCCAAAAAGCTTGCCGATTATATGAATTCAAAACTTAACACTTATTATAATACCGCCCAAAATGAAATCGGCAATTTCAGAGTCACCTCTGCAACTCCCGTCATTTCGGTCAATGTGGATACGACTCTGCAAAACTGGCACTTTAATAAAACTTCAGAGATTAAGAACCTTGAGAATTCAATCAAGCAGCTCCAGCAGTCTCTCGACAGTCTCTCAAGACCTGCACAGCCTGCAACTGCTAGCCGTTCCGCTCTTGTAAAAGACAGCGTTTCCTTCGGTATTAAAGCTGCCATAGGAGGTGCCATTGCTGCAATCGTAATCATAGCAATAGTTATTGTCGCCTCCAAAAAAGTGTTATCAGAGAGAGAATTCAACGACAGGTATGATTTCAGAAAGATTGCAAGATTCCCCAAAAGAGGTACGGGTCCTGACGGATTATCAGACAGGGAGCGTTATGATATAGCTGTTGAAAATATCAACAAATACTCTGATAACTCCGATAACATTCTTGTCGTCGGAAATGCTCCGAAGGCCTATATTAATACTGCCGTAGCGGAGCTTCGCAAACGAATGGGCAATGTCCAAATCGACTACGTTGAAAACGTAAATGATTCAAAGGCCCATATCGACCGTTTTAAAGAAGCTGACGGCGTTATAATAGCGGAAACCATCGGTAAATCACGCTACAACAAAATCGATAATAACGTACAATATGCATATGATTGGGATAAACCGGTTATCGGTGCGATACTTTATTAAATCCATCCCTCATTAAGCCTTTAAAAAAATAAACCGGCTTAAGCTAAAACCAAATGTTTCTGACATTCGGACTTTAGTTTAAAGCCGGTTTATTTTTTAATTTTATTATTTGGGGGAAGTGGCTGCCGCCCTGCGTTCCCTTCGGATATGTTCGTCTTTCCAGCGCTGAACCTGATTCAGCCTGAATTCGAATTCTATCTTATCCTTTGCCAACAGGTTGTGCAGTATTATTCCCGTTATGAACATGAGTATGGCAATAATCATAATCCCACCGCTTATGATAAGCGTCGGAAACCTCGGTACGAGGCCGGTCTGCAAATATGTGCCAAACACCGGAATCATAATTATTATGCTGATTATCGCAAGAATAATTGCTATTATTCCAAAGTATGCGAACGGATGATAGTTCCTGTAGAGTCTTTCTATCATCTTCATTACCTTGAATCCGTCGGAATAGGTATTGAGCTTAGATTCACTGCCGTCAGGTCTGTCCTGATAATTAATGACCACATTTTCCACGAGCATATCATACTCCACGGCATGTATCGTCATCTCCGTCTCAATCTCAAATCCCTTGGATCGCACCGGAAATGTCTTCACAAACAAATAACTGAAAGCCCTGTATCCGGTCATTATATCCTTTATGTCCGATTTAAAAAGTCTGTTAATGGATCTGCGCACAAAGGAATTACCGAAGTTGTGAAAACGTCTGGTATTTTCTTCAAAGTAAGTGGAAGAAAGCCTGTCTCCCACCACCATATCGGCATTTCTTAAAAGAACGGGCTTTACCATGTCTATGGCTGATTCCGCAGGGTAAGTATCATCACCGTCAACCATAAGGTAACAGTGAGCATTCACTTCACGAAACATTCTCCTGATAACATTACCTTTTCCCTGCTGGTGTTCAAACCTTACAACAGCACCTGCATTTTTTGCTATTTCTGCAGACCCGTCGGTAGAATTGTTATCATATACGTAAATGGTTGCCTCAGGTAATACCTGTTTAAAATCGGTAACCACTTTTCCTATTGTCTTTGATTCATTATAGCAAGGTATAAGCACTGCTATCTTATCCATGATAAATCCGTTCTCTTTCCTATAATTTTAATTCCGCACGTTCAATCGCCTTATCAAAGAACTTACCGTTTTTCACAGCATTTGTAAAAGGCCTGATGTTTTCAATCATGCCCTCATATTCTTCCTGTGAAACTTTAACAATTGCATTCTTAATGTCATAAATACTGTCTACCGTAATTCCCAGACCATACTTCGTAACAAATTCCGCAAGAGCGGCACCTGACCAGATAATAATGGGAATTCCGGCTGCCAGATACATTGATAATTTATTCGGGTTGTTGATTCTTAAGTATTCGCCCCAATTACCGTCACAGGTATCAAGGCAGTTGCCTTCCCATACCAGTCCGAAGCTTCCTTCTATCCTGGCAGGAATCTCTTCGGGAAGAAATGCTCCCTTATAATCATAATCAAGGTTTTCAATGAATTGCTCTTCCACGTCCGGTCCGTAAATATTAAACTTTACTCCCGGGTCCTTTTTCGAGGAATAAATATAATAACCTTTTTCATTCATTACATGCTGAAGCTCTGCCGCTATAACAACCGGAGCATCTTTGGAGAATCTCTCCTTCGGATCCTTTTCGTTTTCCACGTCGGTCAGATAATCAAAAAGTCTTATATTAACGAGCTTTTTATCACTGAACTCTGACGCAAGAAGAATCTTTCTCATCTTAACGTTATTAACAATGACCTGGTTAAAGAATGATAACGCATATGCATCCTCCACCGTTGACCAGTGTTTTATGAGTTTGCCTTCTTCATTATCCCTGTAGGAGCCGAGATCCTGAATGATTCCTATAACAAATGCGCCTTTCATTTTAAGAAGCACGAGGATGTTTGCAAGAAGGGTCTTCTGGTATGGCGGATATTGAATCACAACGATATCGTTCTTTCGAACTTTTTTCAGATAATCCATCCAGTTTTTAAAGTTCTTGCCGGTATTGATGCTCTTCTTTGCGGCATTTCTTACGGCACCTTTATCCTTATCATCCTCAGCATCCGAAACGGGAATACCTATCGGTTCATAACCTCTTTGTGTAAGAAGCTTTCTTATATCACTCCTGCACTTATCTTTAGTATGCCATTCATCACCGGATACGTTACTTTCATACACATAATATTTCATGAGATTCACCTCTCTGCTTCCGTATTTGGATTTGCGCGTTCTCTTTCCTTTTCTTTTTCTTTCTTTTCCAGTATTAACATATAACCGTCGTTGTCGGTCTTCGTCATGGTTCTTACGGCAAAGAATTCTCCGTCGTCATTTTTCTTAACTTTAAATTTGCCGGTAATATATCCGTGTCTTTCGCATTTAAAGACTGAATAAAAATTCTTTCCGTTATCACAAAACCAACGAACCTTTCTCTCCATGGGCTTCCCGCAAATAAAACATTCACAGCTTCTTAATTTACGGTATTTGGTGGCTTTCTCTTTTGATTCGAATGCCTTTGTGACATATTGTTCCTGACGATTGTTCTTAATGCGAAACTCTTCCGAGCTTCTTAGCGGAACCTTGTATGTATCTATACTGAAATTATCTTCAAGCATTTTTAACCCGAGTCTTTTGGCAATCTCCGCCGTATAATGAGCGTCGTATATAGCCCTGTGAAACGGGTAACATTTTGAAACATTTAATATATCCACTGCTTCATTAAGTCCGGCATTCTTAATGCCTTTCATGTATTTTTCGCTGAAGATGCTTTGAAGATCCAAATACAGAAAAGGTAAAGGATAATCATTGGTTATCCCAAAATAATTCATATTCCGCTGAAGCTGAAACAAATCCATGTCTCCCCAGGTGCAGAAAATAATATCATCTCCGCACCATTCGCGAAATTCATTGAATACTTCTTTGAAATGCTTAGCATTTTGAAGATCTCTCATAGTGATCGGAAGCATCTTTTCTATCGCTTTATGCAGCTTAAGATATACTTTTGGTTTAATAAGCCTGTCAAATGAACTTATATTCTTCAGTTCTTCATCCAACTTGACGGCGCCTATCTCAATTATCTCAAAAGGAAGTGCACCGTTCCTGTTGGATATTACTTTGCCCGTAGGAGACTGGTTCCATTCAAGATCAAGTACTATATAGTTCATGACTTTTTTAAGAACCGCCCTCTCTTGTTATATTGTAAGTTACTATCCTTGTTATTATATTTAAAATACGGCTTATTTGCAAGATTTACGCGCTTTTAATCTTGCCTTAAACACACGCATAATATATAATGCAATCTGCATAAATTTAAAACAGTTTAAAGGGTTATTGAGGAGATAATATGTTAAAAACCGCATTGATAATGGCCGGCGGAAAAGGCGAACGTTTCTGGCCAAAAAGCAGACAAAGTCTGCCAAAGCAGTTTTTGTCTCTTACCGGCGACGGCAAGACAATGCTTCAGCTTACGGTAGAGCGCATATCCGACCAGATATCACTTAAGGATACATATGTAGTTACCAATGAAAAATATAAATCCATCGTAACACAACAGCTGCCGGAATTACCGATACGTAATATCATTTGCGAGCCGGAAGGACGTAATACCGCTCCGTGTATCGGTCTTGGATCCGCAACAATATCTCTTCGTTATCCCAATGAAGATCCGGTGATAACCGTACTTCCGGCAGATCACATGGTAAAAGATATCGAATCCTTCAGAGAATGTCTGAATTCGGCATGCGAGGTTGCATATGAGAGGCAATGCATCGTCACCATCGGAATAAGACCCGAATATCCGGAAACAGGCTACGGCTACATAAAATACGATAAGGACTCCGGCGAAAACGGCATTTATAAGGTATCGACATTTGTTGAAAAGCCCGACCGGGAAACCGCAAAGGTATATCTTGAACGAGGCGACTATCTTTGGAACAGCGGTATGTTCATCTGGTCGCTTTCCTCAATAAGGGATGCATACAAAAAATTTCTTCCCGACACATACGATAAGCTTGTTACTATTAAGGATCTTGCAAAGACCTGTGACGATAAAGGAATAGACATGGTATTCAGTTCGATGGAATCCGAATCCGTCGACTACGGAATCATGGAAAAAGCCGACAACATCTTTATCATCCCCGGTGATTTCGGCTGGGATGACGTAGGCTCGTGGCCCGCACTTAAGCGTATAAACGACACCGATACCGCCGGCAACTTCATAAGCGGCAACGTAGCCTCTCTTGATAACTCCGGTTGTATAATCGATTCATCCTCCGGCAAACTGGTAGCAGCATTCGGCCTAAACGATATCATCATCGTAGATACAGATGACGTATTACTGGTAACCGACAAAAATCATTCAGCCAACATAAAAGAACTTGTAGCTTCCATAAAAGAACAAAACAAAGAAAAATACCTGTAAAAAAAGCTGACATTTGTGAGTGATATGTACCCTCTTCCCCGAACACCCGGGGACGGGGGTATTTTTAGATTGTCATCATTGCCTTTGCGCCGGTTCTTTGTGGCTGCTTTTTTGGGGCTGTCACCCGGCAGGTTTTTTGGCAGCTTTTCTTTTGGTGTCACCATGTTCCGGATTAATCTTACGAAAAATGTGGCTGGTGACAGTTCTCCGTCACGTTCAGAATCCCATGTTCATCAATTCCCCGAGCTTTAAAGTTTTCGGTCTTGTGGGATTTTATGGCCAACCGAATCGTTATATTAACCGGAACGCCGCTGTCCGAAATTCTTCTCTTCTTAGGGTCCCCGTGCGCGCATTCGTTTCGCACAAATCCGTGTGCTGATATTTGCTTCGATGAACCGGCCTCCGGGGCTAAGAATTATGGCCAACCGAATCATTATATGCGAGGGAAAGCCTACACCCGAAAAGTTCCGCCACGCTTCAGGGGCCCGTGCGCGCATTCGGTTCACACAAATCATCACGCCGATAATTTACTTTGCTGAACCGGCCTCCGGGTCTAAAGAATTTAAAGACCGACCGAATCGTTATAAACGCGAACGAAACGACT
>CAJOLA010000017.1 GCA_905235275.1 uncultured Lachnospiraceae bacterium | reverse complement strand
CTCAGATAAAGCTTCTGCTTTCCATGAAAGATGTGATGATGCAAAAAGTAGTCTGGTTTTGGTAGAAACTGATAAAGGAAAAAGATTTGGAGGATTTACATTCCACAAGGCCGCAACTTTCAAGGCGGGGAATTGAATACAGATGCCTGAATGTGACGGCAAACTGCCACCTGCTCATTTCGTAAGATTGATTAGGAACACAGTGACACAAAAGCTGCCAAAAAACCTGCCGGGGGATAAGCCCCGAAAGTTGCTACAAAGAACCGGCGCAAAGGCAACAATGACAATCTAAAAATACCCCCGTCCCCGGGGTGAGCGGGGAAGAGGGTACATATCAATGCATTATATGTTAATTAGCATACGCCCTGAGCGATCATTGCGTCGACAACTTTTTCGAATCCGGCGATGTTGGCGCCTGCGATGTAGTTGCCTTCCATTCCGTACTTAGCGGCAGCGGAGTCGATGTTCTTGAAGATGTTGGCCATAATGCTCTGAAGCTTAGCGTCAACTTCTTCTTCAGACCAGCTGAGTCTCTCTGAGTTCTGGCTCATCTCAAGACCTGATGTTGCAACACCGCCGGCGTTTGATGCTTTACCCGGAATGAACTGGATTCCGTTTGAAGTAAGATACTCGGTAGCATCAAGAGTAGTAGGCATGTTGGCGCCTTCGCATACGTACTGACAACCGTTTTCAACGAGTGTCTTGGCATCATCGATAAGAAGCTCGTTTTGTGTAGCGCATGGAAGAGCAACGTCACACTTGATGCTCCATACGCCGCGACCTTCGTGGTACTCAGCGCTCGGACGCTCCTTGGCATACTCTGTAAGTCTTGCTCTTCTTACTTCCTTGATGTCCTTAAGAAGTGCAACGTCGATTCCGTCCGGATCGTAGATCCAACCTGTAGAATCGGAGCATGTAACGACTTTACCGCCAAGCTGTGTTGCCTTCTCGATAGCGTATGTAGCAACGTTACCGGAACCTGAAACAACAACAGTCTTTCCTTCAAAGGAAGTGCCGTTTTTCTTAAGAAGCTCCTGTGTAATATAGCAAAGACCGTATCCGGTTGCCTGCTTACGAACGAGTGAACCGCCGTATGTAAGACCTTTTCCGGTAAGAACGCCTTCGTATACGCCGCGGATCTTCTTGTACTGTCCGAAGAGATATCCGATTTCTCTTGCGCCTACACCGATATCACCTGCAGGTACGTCGGTATCAGCACCGATATACTTGTAGAGCTCTGTCATAAAGCTCTGGCAGAATGCCATGATCTCGCGGTCAGACTTGCCCTTGGGGTCGAAGTCGGCACCACCCTTACCGCCGCCCATAGGAAGGCTTGTAAGAGAGTTCTTGAAAATCTGCTCGAATCCGAGGAACTTAATGATGCTTAAGTTAACTGACGGATGGAAACGGCAACCGCCTTTGTAAGGTCCGATGGCATTATTGTACTGAACACGGTATCCTCTGTTCACCTGAACCTGACCGTTATCATCTACCCATGGTACTCTGAAATGAATTGCTCTGTCCGGCTCGGTAATGCGCTCAAGAACGGCTTCTTTTCTGTAAAGCTCTTCATTAGCGTCAACAACAGGTCTTAAAGTCTCCAAAACCTCGGTTACAGCCTGTAAAAACTCCGGCTGATCTGAATTTTTAGCCTTTACCTGCTCTAAAACTTCATCAACATATCCCATTTTCTAATCTCCTCTATTGAAAAAAGTAAAGTAAAAAACAAATTTTCTTTGTTTTATTTCTAAAATTTACTTTTCGATTATAAAAAATAACTCTGCAAATTGCAATAGAAAAAGAAAGCAATATCTGATAAAATGCCTAAAAAATAAAACTTGCGGTGAAGTATATTGGAAGACTTAAAAGATTTTGAAGAGGTTGTGGAATTTTTGGATAAAATTCCACAGTTTTTAAATGTAAAACAGGGGCTTGAATACGGCAAAGACAGGGCGCAAGAGATACTGAAGCTCCTGGGACGCCCCGAAAAGGATTTGAAAATAATACATGTTGCGGGAACGAACGGCAAAGGTTCGGTCTGCGCTTATCTTAGCGCCTGTCTTGAATCCGTGGGACTAAAGACGGGTTCTTTTACGTCGCCGCATCTTACGGATATCCGCGAGAGAATCCGAATCGGAAAAAGCATGATAGGAAGGGACGACTTCGTCAGACTCTTTAATAAAGTAAGAAGAAAGGTGTCGCAGGCAGGAATCGAGATTGCTTATTTCGAATATTTTCTTCACATCGCCCTTTTATACTATAAGGAACAGGGGACGGACTGCGTAATTCTTGAGACAGGACTTGGCGGAAGACTTGATGCGACCAATGCCGTTACGGGCAAGATTCTATCCGTAATAACGGGCATAGGCCTTGAACATACCGAGATTCTCGGTGATTCGCTCGAGGAGATTGCAAAAGAAAAGGCCGGCATTATAGCACCCGGAGTTCCCGTCGTGGTGTCCTGCAATAATAATCATATTCTTAAAATTTTCAAAAAATGCGCTGAAGAAAACGGGAGCAGGCTTATTTATGCGGATTACGCGGAAATCACGGATGTGAGCATAACCCCCGAAAAGATTGATTTTTCACTTGAAAATGAGTATTATAAAAATGTTTCGTTTACGGTGCCGGCGCCTGCCCTTTATGAGGCAGTTAACGCGAAAACGGCACTTACGGCGGCAGCTTATTTAAAAGAATCATCTCAATTTGACGGGTTTAACGGCGAGATTGACGATGATGATATAGATGCCTTTAAAGCCGCGCTTAAAGGTGCGGTTTGGGAAGGCAGAATGGAGCGAATCGCTCCCGGCATATATGTCGACGGAGCGCATAATCCGCAGGGGGCGGAGGTCTTTACCGAGAGCGTGAAGGCATTTGCAGGTGACAAGCGTAACACTCTGCTTTGTTCGATAGTATCGGATAAGGATTATGAGGAAATGATACGCATTATGACAAAGGACGATCTGTTTGAAGAATTTGTCATAGCGGTTGCTTCAACCGATAGGGCATTGTCAAAAGAAGAACTGATGCGTGCCTTTAAAGAGCATACGAATGCGCAGGTACACGCTTTCCGAAGTGCGTCGGATGCTTTTGAGTATGCCGAAAAGAATTTTAAAGACTATCTGTTTTGCGTGGGATCGCTTTATCTTGCGGGAGACATTAAAAGACTGAAAGGGAAAAAAGATGCTTAACTTTGAAGAAGAATTAAAAAAATTTCGTCCGAGTCTTGAGGTGGAACAGGCTGAGAAGGCCGTTTATGAGAATAACTCACCGGATATGACCGATCTTTTTTATAAACTTATAGAAGACGTTGATCTTCATGTTGTAAAGCAGAGAAACAGATGATTATCCGATTGGAGTTTTTGACAGATGAAATGTAACAAATGTGGCGCCGAGCTTATAAAGAGTGACTTTTGTCCGGAATGTAAAGCGGACGTTTCTTTTTATAAGAAGGCGGCAAGAGCATCAAATGCATATTACAATAAAGGTCTTGAGCAGGCCCGGATCCGTGACTTAAGCGGTGCCATCGAGAGCCTTAAGACAAGTGTTTTGCTTGATAAGACGAATGTGCCCGCAAGGAACCTCCTGGGGCTTTGTTTTTATGAAGTCGGAGAAGTGGTGGAAGCGTTAAGCTGCTGGATAATAAGCACCAACTTTAATTCGGTAAATAATCCCGCAGTGGAATATGTTGCCTCCCTTCGTAATAAGAATGCTGACTTCGATGAAAAATGTGCGGCAACCAGAAAATATAACCGTGTAATTGAGAATGCGCAAAACGAGAACTATGACATTGCGCTTATCCAGTTGAAGAAGGTCGTGTCACAGTGTCCGGGACTTATCAAGGCACAGCTTCTTCTTGCGCTTTTTTATATTGAGAAGCGTGCGTATTCAAGAGCCGAGAAATGCCTTAAGGCAGTGCTAAAGATTGACGCGGGTAATGTCACCGCGAACAGATACATGAAGGAGATCGGAAAGTCTTCCGACCAGGCAGATAAGAAGACACCTGCCCTTCCTTCTTTCCTGACAAAGGACGATGAGGACGAGGAAGAAAAGAATGAGAGAAGTCCGCTTAACGGCAATGACGTAATCATTCCGAATAATTCCTATACGAAGTCCAATACCGGAATCTTTTCATTAATGAATATACTTATCGGTATCGGAATCGGTGCGGCGCTCATTTTCCTGCTCGTAATGCCTGCAAGAGACAGTATCACGGCATCAAACTATGATAATACCGTTGAGGACAGTAATGAAAAGCTTGCCGAAGCCAATGAAAAGGTGCAGCAGGCCCAGAAGCAGGTTGAAGACCTTACAAAGCGAAATGAAGAGCTTCAGGGACAGCTCGACAGGGACGGTACTTCCTACGCCGAAGATTTAAGTCTTGCGTCTGCCGATTACATTGCTAACAGGCCCGTGGCATGTGCGGAGAGAATCGCACTCATAGATTCCGCTAAATTATCGGATAATTTAAAAGGCTTATATGAGTCGCTTTCATCCGAGACTATGCGTTCGTCCGCAGGAACCATTTACGGTAAGGCGGAAGAGATGTATGACAACGGAGACTTCACGGGTGCTGCCAAGGAGTTTGAGATTGCTTATACGTGCTATGGGAATAACAACGAAGACAGCGCATATTTTGCGGCACGTTCCTATCAGCGCGCCGGTGATAACGAGAATGCCTTAAAGTGGTACAGGGTTGTGGAAGAGAAGTATTCCGACGGCGAATATATCGATGAGGCGAAGGCATTTATTGCGGAGAACGGAACCTGATGAAGAAAGTTACCGTAGAGGATGGCGAAGGTCAGATAATTGAGAAGAAGTCCAGGTTCATAGGCGAGATCAGGAAGGCGTCAACTCCCGAGGAAGCGCTTGCCCTGGTTGAGTCCGTAAGGAAGAAGTATTTCGATGCCAAGCATCACTGCTTTGCTTACGTGTGCGGAGCGGACGGCGAAAAGGAGAGATACTCCGATGACGGCGAGCCGCAGGGCACCGCGGGGCAGCCGTTGCTTTCGCTCCTTAAGGCGGGCGACATAACCGATTCGGTTATTATCGTTACGAGATATTTCGGAGGAGTGCTTCTGGGACCGGGAGGCCTGGTTCGCGCCTACACTGCAGCAGGAGAGGCGGCCATTAAGAATGCAAAGCTTGCATCGATGGTTACAGGGACGCTTATGACCGTGAGCTTTCCTTTTAAAGATGAGAATACGGTCAGGAACATTTGCAGGAATTTATCACAGAATGATATTCATCTTGAGATAAAGGACGTAGCTTATTCCGACAGGTGTGACATGGCGGTCATATGTGAGAAGACAGGCGTTGAAGCATTTAAGAAAAACGTAACCGATACGCTTGCGGGAGGCGCAGACATTACGGAAGATGAAGATACCACGATGCTTATTTAAGGAGATATATAATGGCAAGAATTGACGGAGAAACATATAAGTCACATGAGTATGACATAGCTAGGCGACTTCTTGAACAAAGCGGGAATATTACAGACGAGACGCTTATCATGCTTTCGGGTCTTACTCAGGAAGAGATTGATGAATTAAGAAAAGAGTACGAGGCGGAGGAAGCCGAGGAGACGGGGGATGGTTCGGGCCTTAAGAATTAATCGGGACACGGGAGCTCTCCCTCGTTACTTAAATTAACGCAACAGTTGAAACGGGACTTTTAAAGGCTCTAACCTTAAGGAGTGTATTATGTACGGCTATGTAACGGCTAACGGTCCGGAATTAAAGGTAAGGGAACAGGCAGAGGCAAATGCCAGATATTGCGGACTTTGCAGCTGTCTTAAAAAAGACTTCGGCAGGGCAGGTCAGCTGACCATCACACATGACATGACATTTCTTGTGTACCTGCTTAACGGACTTTATGAGCCAAAGGAAGAGGAGTTTACCGGACGATGCATCCTGCATCCGTTAAACAAGCGGCTCTTTATACGCTCCGAGATGACCGAATATGCGGCAGAGATGAATGTGCTGCTTGCCTGGTTCAAGCTGATTGACGACTGGAAGGATGAGAAGAAGTTGTCTGCCAGAGCCATGCTTACCGGTCTCCATAAAAAAGTAACGAAGGTTATCGATAAATATCCGGATAAAGCACGGGTTATTAAGAAAGCTTTTAAGAGATTATCCAAGCTTGAAAAAGAAAAATCCGACGATCTGGATGCGCTCTCGGGTGAGTTCGGAAAAGTCATGGCTGAGGTCTGTGACATTTACGGGGACGAGTGGAGCGAGAATTTAAGGGCTATAGGCTTTTCTCTTGGAAAGTTTATATATATAATGGATGCATATGACGATTTGGAGGAGGACAGGAAGAAGGGCAACTTCAACTGTCTGGAGTTCCATATCGCAAGATTTGATTCCAAAGAGAGATTTGACAATTTCATTTATGACATTCTTAATGCCGTTATGGCAGATTGTGCGAGAAACTTTGAGATGCTTCCCATAACCAAAGATGCCGAAGTGCTGCGTAACATAATTTACGCGGGCGTATGGAACAGGTGGGAAGAGATGCATTGTGAAAGCACCAAATAATACGGAGTAATTATGGATCCATACAGAGTTCTGGGTGTGTCGCGGAATGCGACGGACGACGAGATAAAAAAAGCATACAGAAAATTAAGCCGAAAGTATCATCCCGATGCCAACGTTAATAATCCGAATAAGGCTCAGGCGGAGGAGCAGTTTAAGAGAATCCAGCAGGCCTATAAGCAGATTATGGATGAGAGGTCCGGCGCTTCATACGGAAGCGGAACCGGCAGCTATCAGCAGGGCGGATATAACCAGGGATATAATCAGGGCTACGGTCAGGGTTATAACCAGCAGGGTTACGGAAGGTCCTACAGTCAGGACGGCGGTTACTCACAGGGCAGCGGTCAGGGCTATGGCGGCTGGTGGGGCGGCTTTGGAGGCCCGTTCGGCGGCTTCGGAGGTTACGGCCGTGCATACGGCGGTTATGATTCCGGTGCCAATGAAGCTGCGTCTTGGGGCGATGATGAAGTATCTCTTCGTCTTAAAGGCGCCGTGAACTATATTAATAACGGAAGCTATAATGAAGCGATTAATACGCTTAATTCCATTTCCAACAGAGACGCCAGATGGTATTACGTGCATGCGCTGGCAGACTCAGGACTCGGTAATACATCCGCGGCACTTGAGAATGCAACGGTGGCTTTGCAGATGGATCCCGATAACGTGAGTTATCAAAGTCTCTACAGCACCCTTCGCGGAGGCGGGGCATACTACGCGGGACAGGGTCAGCAATACGGAAGAGGCGCAGGCATGAATCAGAGGATGTGCATGCTGTGCCTGGGAGCTGCGGCAGCAAGCAGCATATGTGCAGCACTTTCCGGAGGAGCAGCCGGAATGTCGAGAGGAGTTTTTTGCTGCTGATATTTATTAATGTTTAAGGAGTATATTCATTATGTCTACAGATAAGAAAACTTTTTATTTAACAACCGCCATAGCGTACGCTTCGGGCAAACCTCACATCGGGAATACCTACGAGATCATCCTTGCAGACAGTATCGTGCGTTACAAGAGGCTGCAGGGGTATGACGTGTACATGCAGACGGGAACCGACGAGCACGGTCAGAAGATCCAGGGCAAAGCCGATAAAGCGGGAGTATCACCGAAGGAATATGTTGATGAGGTTTCCGGTGAGATAAAAAGAATATACGACCTTATGAATACGTCTTATGACCGTTTCATCAGAACGACCGATGAGGATCACAAGATAGAAGTTCAAAAGATATTTAAAAAACTCTACGACAAGGGCGACATCTACAAAGGAAGATACGAAGGCCTTTACTGCACGCCGTGTGAGTCTTTCTTTACCGAGGCACAGCTTGTTGACGGGAAGTGTCCCGACTGCGGCGGTGAGGTAACTCCCGACAGTGAAGAGGCATACTTCTTTAAGATGAGTGAATATGCCGACAGACTGATGGAGCATATCGAGACTCATCCCGAGTTCATTCAGCCCGAGTCACGAAAGAATGAGATGGTAAATAATTTCTTAAAGCCCGGTCTTCAGGACCTGTGCGTATCAAGAACTTCCTTCTCATGGGGGATACCGGTTGACTTCGATCCCGGTCATGTCGTTTATGTATGGATTGATGCGCTTACGAACTATATCACGGGACTCGGATACGAAACTGACGGAAACTCCGGCGAGCTCTTTAATAAGTACTGGCCGGCAGACCTTCATCTTATCGGAAAGGATATTTTAAGATTCCATACCATTTACTGGCCGATTATGCTTATGGCACTTGAAGTGGATTTGCCAAAGCAGGTATTCGGACACCCCTGGCTTCTTACAAGCGAAGGTAAGATGAGCAAGAGTAAGGGTAATGTAATCTATGCCGACGACCTCGTGGATATATTCGGTGTGGATGCCGTAAGATATTTTTGTCTGCATGAGATGCCTTTTGAAAATGACGGCGTCATTTCCTGGGACCTCATGCTTGAGAGATACGACTCCGAGCTTGCAAACACTCTCGGTAATCTCGTAAACCGTACCATCGTTATGGCAAATAAATATCTCGGCGGAACACTTAAGAAAACGGGCGTGACGCTTCCTGTGGATGACGACCTTAAGAGTGTGGTTACATCCGTTAAGGAGAAGTGCGAGGAGAAGATGAAGACAATCCACGTGGCCGATTCCATTACCGAGGTATTTAATCTCTTTAAGAGATGCAACAAATATATCGACGAGACGGAGCCATGGGTACTCGGTAAGGATGAGAGTAAGTACGACAGACTCTCCGAGGTTCTCTATAATCTTATAGAAGGAATCACGATAGGTGCAAACCTCCTTGAGCCGTATATGCCGGAAACTGCCGAGAGAATCTTTAAGCAGCTCTATCCTGACAATCCCGAAGCGGCAAGAAGAGCATATGAGGATTTGGATAAGTTCGGACTCTTCCCGGACGGCGGTAAGGTTACGGAAAAGCCGGAGATTCTTTTTGCAAGGATGGATGCGAAGGAAGTCGGAGAGCGCGTGGCTGAGATAGAAGAAAAACAAAAGGCAATGGCTGCGAAGGCGTGACGGGGCCTTGCGCCATGAGGATATAAAATGAGCATAATAGATACACATGCGCATTATGATGATGAGTCTTTTGACGAAGACAGACATGAACTTCTTTCGTCCATGTCGGATAATAACATCAGCGCGATAGTAAATGTAGGAGCAACGATTAAAGGGGGATACGACAGTTTGGAACTGTCCGATAAATACCCCTTTATTTTTGCGGCCTTAGGTGTGCATCCGGATGAGGTGCATACTTTAAATGAAGACGAGATAAAAAAATTTAGAGAAACCGCATCAAATGAAAGGGTAGTTGCGATAGGTGAGATTGGTCTTGACTATTTCAATATGGGGCCAAGTAAGCCGGACAAAGACACACAGCATAAATGGTTCAGACGCCAGCTTGAGCTTGCCATAGATCTCAGGCTTCCTGTGATAATTCATTCAAGAGATGCCGAGGATGACACGAAGGCTGTCTTAAAGGAATACGCTAAGGACCTGACAAGTTGCGTCATGCATTGTTATTCTTATACGCTTGAGAGCGCACTTGAATTAAAAGAGATGGGATGTATGTTCGGCATTGGCGGAATCGTTACCTTTAAGAACGGCAAGGTTTTACAGGAAGCAGTCAGCGGACTTGAGCTTAGCGACATCGTGCTTGAGACGGACTGCCCGTACCTTGCGCCCGTACCGCACAGAGGCGAGCGGAATTCTTCCATATATCTTAACTACGTGGCAGAAAAGATTGCCGAGTTAAAAAACGTAAGTGTGGAAGAGGTTGAAAATATAACCACCGCGAATGCGTTGAAGTTATTCCCGAGAATGACCGTTTAACATTGGAGCTGTTATGAAATATCTTGCAAATCCCACAGAGACAAAAGCCGTTCTTGATTATTTCGGTTTTGATACGAAGAAGAAGTTCGGGCAAAACTTCCTTATCGATGAGAATATTGTAAGAAAGATAGTTGCGGGTGCCGGTGTCATGAAAGACGACGGTGTACTTGAGATCGGACCCGGCATCGGAACCATGACACAGATACTTTGCGAATCCGCAAGGTCGGTGACGGCGGTTGAGATTGATAAGACGCTTATGCCCGTTTTAGAGACGACGCTTTCGGCATTTGACAATGTGCACGTTATTAACGATGACATTTTAAAGTGCAACATAAAAGAGCTCTCCGAGGAATTTAATTCCGGGGAGCCGTTTAAGGTAGTAGCTAATCTTCCATACTATATTACAACACCGATTATAATGGGGCTTCTTGAAGGACCGGCGGGAGAGGGTCTTGTAGATTCCATTACCGTGATGATTCAAAAGGAAGTTGCAGACAGAATTAATGCCAAGCCCGCAACCAAGGACTACGGAGCGCTGACGCTTGCGGTAGAGTATTACTCACGCATAGTTAAGGTGGCGGATGTCTCCGCGCATTGCTTTATGCCAAGACCGAATGTAGACTCGACGGTCATTAAGCTTGAGCTCTATAAGGATAAGGCAGTGAAGGTAAAGGATGAGAAGTTTTTGTTTAAGCTGATTAAAGCCGCCTTCGCACAACGAAGAAAGACGATGGTCAATTCCGTATCCGCGGTGACGGACATTTCAAAAGATGACATCAGGAAGGCGCTTACAGAAATCGGCAAGGATGAAAATGTCAGAGGGGAGACGCTTAGCCTCGAGGAGTTCGCGAAGCTGTCTGATATATTTTCCTTAAGAACGGTATTGTGATAAAATTAAAGGTAAGGAACAATAGCAGTATTTTTTAAAAGGAGAATTAAAGCATGAAGAAAATGAAGGCGATAGTGTTTGCAACTTTTGCGGCAACGGCAGCAGTTACATTTGCAGGATGTTCAGGTTCTGCTCCTGAAAATACGGAAACAAATGAAGCGGTTGAATCAACCGGAGCAGCAGAATCTGATGCATCATCAGAATCTGCTGTATCATCAGAAACTACTGAAGAACAGACGGAAGTATCCACTTATGATATTTCGGGTGTTGATTTTTCAAAGTCTGAAGTGGAAGTAAATACCTATGAAGGAATGAAAACCCTGATGAATGACATAACCAATGGTAAGTACACGGACAAGGTCGTAACCATTGAAGGTGTCTACAGCTACTTTAGCGTACCCAACATCATGGTAAGAGACGGTAACGGATCCGGAGTAGGATATGAATTCCAGGTGGAAGGATTCTCTGATAGTGATTATCCGGCAGAAGATACAAAGATTAAGATTACCGGTGTCGTAAAAGAAACGGGAGTGGAGCTGCTTGGCATGAAGGGATGCAAGATCATAGTTCCGAAGGACAACTTCCAAATACTTTAATTTTGTTTTTTAAGGACTCTGAGCTTTAAGAAGAAATCGGAGAGAAGACGGGAGCACTCGTCTTCAAGAATCCCCCGTGTCACTTCGCAGCGATGGTTGAAGTCGGGATGTTCAAGGAGGTTCACAACTGACCCCGCGCATCCGGCCTTCGGGTTCATCGCTCCGATGACGACGCGGGGGATTCTTGCCTGTACAATCGCACCGGCGCACATCTGGCAGGGTTCAAGAGTTATATATATGGTACAGTCTTCAAGTCGCCAGTCACCGACCAGGCGGCTTGCTTTTTTTATGGCTTTAATCTCGGCGTGACCGAGAGTGCAGTGCTCGGTATTTCGTCGGTTGTAACCGCGGGCGATAATCTTGTCGTCGCAAACGATAACGCAGCCTATGGGAGTCTCGTTAAGAGCGAGAGCCTTCTTTGCCTGGCGAAGGGCTTCCTTCATATAATATTCATCCGTATGTTTTGATTCCATAATTGTCCTCCGTTACAGCCGGCTCCCTATATATAGTGGTTGGGGCAAAGCGGGACTGTAAATTTTGTCTCTGAATTAATAAAAACGGCTGCGCCACGGCAGCAGCTTAAACCCGGTCCCGAATCAACCGGGTCGGGATAAGAACCGTAAACGTACCTTACAACACTAAACCGACTGTTTCACAAGTATAACAAAAAAATTTTAAAAAATAAAAAAAAAATAAAAAAAATAAAATTTTTTCTTGCAAAAAAAATCTATATGTAGTATTATGTACGTGGAAATAATACGCATCTATTATTTTTTTGTTTTGCTCGAGCAGAACAACAACCGTAACCAAGAAGAATATAGAGAGAAGGAGTGAAAAGAAATGGGTCTTGATTTTAAAGGCATGCCTGCTCCGTTTAAAGCATTCTTTAACGGAATTTCACAGGTAGTTTTCATCGAGAACACCGTTTCGGGTATGATATTCCTCGTTTCCTTCCTTCTTGCCGGATTTGAAACATTCAACTGGCAGGTTGGAACATTCGAAGCATGGAGCTATTTCATATTCGTAATTATCGGTGTAAACCTTGCGAATCTTACCGCATACTGTATGGGATGCGATAGAGACGCAATCAAGTCAGGTCTCTTCGGCTTCTGCCCGAACCTGATTGCAATGGGTGCTATTACATTCCAGATTTCCAACGGTCACGTTTATAGCTGGACAACAGCATGGATTTGGCTTCTTGCTGGATGTATCTTAGTTGTACCTTTACAGCTGTTCATCAACAGATTTTCAAACCACCACGGTCTTCCGGGATTCACATTCCCATGGATCACAATGTGCTGGTTCCTTGTACTGATCAGTTTCCAGACAGATCTTTTAACAGTTCCAAGAGCATCAAGCCTTAACGAGTGGACAAACTCATCAACAGCTATCATCGGTGGCGACATGGGTGACGCTACAATTTACGCATCTCACCAGGGATGGTATGCAGGCTTTGATTCTTCAGCTTGGACATGGCAGGATTGGATGCTCTTCGCAACTAACGGTTTCGAAGAGATCTGGGTTGCCGACGGTTGGATCGCATCACTTATCTGTATCGCAGGTTATATGTGGCACAACGTACAGTTTGGTATGAAAGCTTGCTTAGCTATGGCATTCACTATCGGATGTGGTATGGTATTCAGCGCAGACATGGGCATGATGCACTATGCTCTGTACGGATATCCTTGCCTCCTTACAGTAGGTGCTCTTGACACATTCTGTAAGACGAAGATCAACTCCAGCAGATACTGGTTCCTGTTCTTCATGGCATGCCTGTTCACATGTATGCTCAACTACCAGACAACATCTATGTGCGCTATCTTCGGTGTACCCGGATGTACAATCGCTTTCGTTCTTGGTGGATGGCTCATCCTTATCGTCGACAGATGTATGTATGAGTTCGCTGAGAAACGCGGCAAAACAAAATGTAACGCCTGACGGTGCTTTATAATTTGATATAGCATCTCAGATGTGGGAACGGGACTTTTCATCGGTCCCGTTCTTTTTTTGTGCTTAAATTATTTATTTTTTAGCACGCATGGTTATTCCATGATATAATTATCAGCAATGATATCTAAAGACATTCGATGAAAGGACGCTTGCGTAATATGAAGAAGACTAAGATAAAAGTTATTGCCGGTGTTGCCGTGGCTGCCGTTGCAGCCGTTTCTCTTGCCGGTTGCGGTAAGAGTAAACCCGAGGTACATCCTGACGAGAGTAAGAGATCTGCGGTACATACCGAGAATCAGTTATTTGTAAATGAGTACAAGATGGATGTTACCCTTAATGCCGATGATAAGAAGATTGACATCATCTCAACGGCAAACCTTGAGAATAACACCGAGACAACTCTTGAAGAGATTTATTTCCTGAATCCCTCGGCTCAAGTGTATGCTAAGCAGGAGAATACAGGTAAGAACTGGGAGATCAGTGACATCGTTGCGGGAGATGATTCAACAAAGCTTGACTTTACCGTAGATGCCGAGAAGCCCTGGTTAATAAAGGTTAATCTCGGTGATAAGAAGCTTGCGCCAAAAGATAAGCTTGACGTTACCATGACCGTAAAAGAGGACGTGCCTTTCGGCGGTTCACGCTTCGGTTACTATAACCTCGGCGATTATTCGCAGTTCGTACTTACTTCATGCTTCCCGCAGGTGGCAGAGTATCGTGCCGGTGAGTGGATTATTAACGATCCCGTATGGACCGAGGAGAATTTTAAAGACAATACTTATTCAGAGTTTACCGATTACCATGTTAAGGTGCACGCTCCTGAAGGATATATGGCAGCGGCATCGGGTGTTGAACTCTATGATGAAGACGGAACGATTAATATCGAGGCCGTTGACGTTCAGAACTTCGCCCTGGTTCTCAGTGACGGATTCCGTTCCGCATTCTACGCGAACGACGACATGACGGTTAACTTCTACTTCATGGTAGACGCAAAAAGCTACAAGGAAGCAAAGGACGTTTACGAGCTTGTAATGCCCGTTACCATTGACTGGCTTGTGGATAAGATATCTAAGTACGCTTGGAACCAGTATGACGTTGTGCCGATCTATGATGACAGCGGATGCAACACATATACCGGACTAATGACTTACGGCGGTAAGGATATTCATGACGGTCTTGACGGCGCCAAGATAGATGATTACAGAGTAAGCATGGTTCCTATCTTTAAAGATGGAATCTTAAATCAGTGGTTCGAAGAGATGGTTAATTCCAACAAGGCTACGGACGGCTGGCTTACGAGAGGCTTCCTCACCTGGTTTGATGACTTTATCGCAATCAGCGCAACAAACGATAAGCCTTCAAGACATATAAATGAGATTCTTGATGAAGCAAGGAAAGAGCATCCGGAAGAGATGAAGATGATGCTTAATGACACATTCAAGGATGACGAGACCGCTTATATCGTTCAGTGCTACAGAGGTGCGGAGTTCCTTGAGGCGCTTTATAATGAGCTCGGTACCAATGATTTCGTGGCGGTTTTAAATGAATATATGAAGGAATATCTCCTTAAAGACGTAGACTCCAAGGCGTTTACGGAAGTGCTTCTTAAGCATGATAACGGAAAGATTCAGCCGCTCATTGACCAATATTTCAATAAATAATTCCCTTGTCAGGGCAAAAAAATAACACCTTAACCGGTTGAGTTAAGGTGTTATTTTTATTTCTTGGATTTGTTGATTATGGCATTTATAATCAGACCGATGAAAAATGACGGGAAAATACAAAGCAGGGCATAAGCAACGGCTCCCGTACAGATTCCGATAATAATGCCGACAACGGTACCTATCAGCACGCATATGGAAATTGTCTTGGAGAATCTGTATGCGTCTTTGTTATTCTCTTTTAAGGTGCCTTTATATTTTCCGTATTTGCTGTAGAGCTTGCCACTCTGATTTTGCGGATTATCGGTGGTGATATTCTTCTCAGCTTCCGTGTTATAAGCTTCTTCTTTTTCTTTTTCTGCTTCGACTTCGGCACGGCGCTTGCCGTACTGTCTGAATTCGTTCTGGTCATCCATGGTTAATGTCTCCCCTGAATTGTTATTTCCGTATATGATAACACAGATTGGGAAATTCTGCTAATAATTTATCTGTGATATAATGTATACAATTTATACCGATAATGAGTTGGAGGACACCAAAATGGCGGTTGATAACAAAAAAGGGCAGGAAAGAGACGAATTACATCGTGCCATCTGGGCGATAGCAGATGAGCTGCGCGGTGCGGTAGACGGCTGGGATTTTAAGAATTATGTTCTTGGAACGATGTTCTATCGATACATATCCGAACATATAACTGCGGCGGTCAATGATAACGAGCACGGTGCAGGAAACGAAGAATTTGACTATACGACAATGAAAGACAAAGACGCGAAATCGGCGAAGGAAGGCCTTGTGGAAAGCATAGGCTTCTTCATTCCTCCAAGTGAGCTTTTTTGCAATGTCTTAAAAAAATGTGACAACGACGAGAACCTAAATGAGACGCTCGAAAAAGTTTTTCGCCATATCGAAGAGTCTTCCAAGGGCAGCGCATCAGAAGGCGACTTCGCGGGACTCTTTGATGACTTTGACGTAAACAGCAATAAGCTCGGTTCCACCGTTGCCAAGCGTAATAAAACCCTTGCAAAGCTCCTTCACGGTGTGGCTGACATGAAGCTCGGTGATGTTCAAGACCATGATATAGACGCATTCGGTGATGCCTACGAATACCTTATGACCATGTATGCCTCCAATGCCGGTAAATCGGGAGGGGAATTCTTTACGCCGTCTGATGTGTCGGAGCTTCTGACACGTCTCGGAACCGTAGGCAAGAAGAAGATTAATAAGGTATATGATCCCGCATGCGGTTCCGGGTCACTTCTTTTAAAGGCGGAAAAGGTCCTCGGTAAAGACGCCATCAGACAGGGATTTTTCGGTCAGGAGATTAATATCACGACATACAACCTTTGCCGTATAAATATGTTTTTGCACGGGATAGGATTTGAGAAGTTCGATATCGCGTGTGAGAACACCCTTATATCGCCACAGCATTGGGATGATGAACCGTTTGAGCTTATCGTATCGAATCCTCCATATTCGATAAAGTGGGAAGGCGATGATAATCCGCTCCTTATAAATGACCCGAGATTTTCCCCTGCCGGAGTACTCGCTCCGAAGAGCAAGGCCGACTTGGCCTTTATTATGCATGCCCTTTCATGGCTTGCGCCAAACGGCACGGCGGCCATTGTATGCTTCCCCGGAATCCTGTACAGAGGCGGGGCGGAGAAAAAGATCAGGAAATATCTTGTTGATAATAACTACGTGGACTGCATTATCCAGCTTCCGAGCAATCTGTTCTTTGGCACATCCATCGCGACCTGCATTATGGTTATGAAGAAAGGAAAGACGGATAATAAGACTCTTTTTATCGATGCTTCTGAAGAATTCGTGAAGGTTACCAATAATAACAGACTTACGGATGAGAATATCGATAATATCGTGGAGATATTCGCAAACAGAAAAAATAAAAAGCATGTGTCACGCCTTGTGCCGTATAAGGAGATAGAGGAAAATGATTATAACCTGTCGGTTTCAACTTATGTTGAGGCGAAGGATACGAGGGAGAAGGTTGATATCGTGAAGCTCAATGCGGAGATTAAAGAGATAGTTGCAAAAGAAAATCAGCTCCGGAAAGAGATTGACAAGATAATTGCAGATATAGAGGGGAGTGGCACTGCAGAAAAACCAAATCACCAGGGTAATTCGGGGAAATAAAACCTTGATAATCTCGTCTATAAATACGATATTTGCACAAAAACTGCAAAATATACAATTATAAACTTGAAAAATGCATTAGGTGATATATAATTAACGTACAGGAGGATTGGAAAAATGTTATTACAATTTTCGGTAGAGAATTATTTATCATTTAAGGAAGAACAGGTTTTATC
>CAJOLA010000016.1 GCA_905235275.1 uncultured Lachnospiraceae bacterium | reverse complement strand
AGGTCTGCTTCCTTAGCTTCTCCGGGTCCGTTTACCACACATCCCATTACGGCAACTTTAATGTGCTTTTCGCAGTCCCCGAACTCATCATGAACCTTTTTGGCGAGTCCAATGAGGTCAATTTTTGTTCTTCCGCATGTGGGACAGGATACTATTTCTATACCGCTGTCTCTTAAATGAAGTGATTTTAAAATCTCTTTTGCGACATATATTTCATTTTCGGGATCATCCGTAAGTGACACTCTTATCGTATCACCGATTCCCTCGGCAAGGATAAGACCTGCCCCGACAGATGACTTAACCGTGCCCGACAAAAGGGTTCCTGCTTCCGTTATTCCTACGTGAAGCGGGAAATTACACTTTTCGGAAAACAATCTGTATGCCTCAAGGCTGATAAGAACATCTGATGCCTTAATGCTAACTACCAGATTATCATATCCCATGTCCGAAATTATGCTCACCTGCTTCATTGCACTCTCGACAAGGCCGCGCGCATTGACACACTTTTCTTTTTCGAGGATTTCTTTTTCAAGAGAACCTCCGTTAACGCCGACTCTTACCGGAATATTTTTCTCGCGGGCAGCCGCAACCACTTCTTTTACTTTATCTTTTCCGCCGATATTTCCGGGATTAATTCTGATCTTGTCGGCACCGTTTTCTATAGACTGTATCGCAAGTCTGTAATCAAAATGAATATCTGCAACAAGCGGAATATTTATCCTGTTCTTAATCTCTTTTAAGGCAACGGCGGCTTCAGGCGTCGGAACGGCACAACGAATAATATCGCACCCCTTCTTTTCAAGGCGCAATATTTGAGAAACCGTTTCACGGACATTTTCCGTATCGGTATTAGTCATTGATTGAATTAAAACGGGATTCCCGCCACCGATGACTTTATTTCCGATTTTAATAACTTTAGTATTATTTCGTTTGCACATATGAGCCTCCGTTTACCCGTCAAAATAGAACCACAATGTCTTTTATGAGGATATATCCCATAAGAACAAGCAGGAATACAACACCGATAAAAGTAATTATATTCTCAATCTTCTTGGATACGGGTTTGCCTCTGATTGCTTCAATTATATATATAACAAGTCGTCCGCCGTCAAGCGCGGGAATTGGAAGAAGGTTCATGACACCAAGGTTTGCACTGAGGATAATTGCGATATTAATCATGTTAAGAATCACAGGCAGTGCGCCCTCTTTTCGGCTCTCTCCGACCACGCTGCTGATAGTGGAAACGGTCCCGACGGGACCTGAGAGGTTATTCATGCTCACCCTGCCGGTTCCCATACCCAAAAGAGTCTCAACAACGGTACTTATTCTGTAGCCGGTGTCGGCAAATGCAAGACCGATAGTCTGCGCCGGTGTTGCAAATGTCTTTTCGGGATTTACGTAAAAACCTGTTTTATAGGCAGTGGTCTCCATAATCTCAGGCTTTAATTCAAAGGTTCTGTTATGCCCCGCTCTTTCAACAACGACCTTTAACGATTCGCCTTCCGACTCTCTTACCAGTTCAATAAGCTGATCGCTTTTGGTAAGTTCTTTATCGTTTATGGAAATTATCTTGTCATTTTGTCTGATACCGGCGGTTTTGGCCGCGGAATCATCAAGCACATCTGCAACATGAAGTGTGTCATCAAGCATGACACCGATTTTATATGATTTATCATTAACGGCAACCGGAGTCACCGTTGCTTTCTCTACGTGTCCGTCTCTTTTATAGTGGATATCCAGCGTATTTTGTTCGTGGTAAAGTCTGTAAAAATCATACTCCCTTGAAAAATACATAAGTCTGCCGTTAACGGATGTAATCAAATCACCTTCCTGTAATCCGGCTTCATATGCGGGAGTACCCTGCTCCACGTCGGTGATAACACAGGGGTCATATCCGCCGACACCAAGCAATATAATGGATAGAATAATTGCAAATAAAAAATTAAAAACCGGGCCGGCTGCAAGAATGGCAATTCTTGCGGCAACCGATTTTGAGTCAAGCGTTGCTCCTTTGCCGTATTTTTTTAGCATCTCAATGGAGCGTTTATCGGCCTCGGAAAGTTCGGATTCATCCGGAGCCGATTCATCATTGTTTGGCATCAGGTATTCTTCCTGTCCGAGCATTCGACATGACCCGCCGAACGGAAGCGCTTTCAGACAGTAATCCGTATCACCTACACGAAAAGCAAAAATTCTTGGTCCGAAACCGATTGAGAATTCAACCACGCACACGCCGTTTGCTTTTGCAACAATAAAATGCCCGAATTCGTGAGCAATAATTACAACGCTGAGTATTAAAATTGCAAGTAATATGTTAATAATCAATTATTCTTACCCAATAATTCGTACACGGCCTGCTCCGTGGCAAGCACTTCGTCTATATCGGGATTCTCAATGAATCCGATATTATCAATCGCCTTTCGTATTGTCTCATAAATTTCAACAAATTTAATCCTGCCGGCAAGAAACTTAGCGACTGCGAATTCATTTGCCGCATTAAATATAACCGGCATATTACCGCCCTTAAGAGATGAATCATATGCCATCTTAAGCCCTTCAAACACATCCGTGTCGGGCTTTTCAAAATCAAGAGAAGATATCTTGGAAAAATCAAGATACTCAAGACCGAAATCATACCTGTCAGGATAAAATAACGCATACTGAATGGGATGGCGCATATCAGGCACGCCAAGCTGCGCCTTGATGGAACCGTCATTAAATTCCACCATGGAATGAACGATACTCTGCGGATGCACGGTAACCTCGATATTATCCACCGTAATATCATAAAGCCATCTTGCTTCTATAACTTCAAGACCCTTATTTACCATGGTTGCGGAATCTATTGTTATTTTCTTTCCCATGGACCAGTTCGGATGATTAAGTGCCTGCTCAAGCGTAACATCCTTTAACTCATCCTTTGTAAATCCCCTGAAAGGACCGCCCGATGCGGTTATTATAAGTTTATGTATCTGAGAAGCTTTTTCGCCCTGAATACATTGGAAAATAGCAGAATGCTCGCTGTCTACGGGAAGTATTGATATATTATGCTCCTTGGCAAGCGGCATAATAATATGACCAGCCGTAACGAGTGTCTCTTTATTGGCAAGTGCGATGTCTTTTCCGGCCTTAATAGCATTAATTGTCGGAATAATCCCCATCATTCCGACAATTGCAGTAACTACGGTATCAGCGTCTTCAAAGACCGCCACATCCGTCAGGCCTTCTTTTCCCGATACAACCTTTATATCCGTATCATTTAGCGCAATTTGCAAATCATCCTTCAGAGAGTCATCTCCTACGCAGACAAGCTTCGGTAAAAATTCTCTCGCCTGTTTCTCAAGAAGAGAAATATTGGAGCCTCCGGCAATTGCACAAACCTTAAGTTTTCCATCGCTTTTTCTTACAATATCAAGAGTCTGCGTTCCGATGGATCCGGTAGAACCAAGTATGGATAGAGTTCTCACAGTAAATCTCCTTTTATCTGATTCCGAAAAAATAAACAATCCAAAAAACTATCGGCGCCGTAAGTATCACACTGTCAAAACGGTCAAGAATACCGCCGTGTCCCGGGATAAGCGATCCGAAATCTTTTATTTTTCTGTTTCTTTTTATGGCGGATGCGGCCAAATCACCGATTATTCCGCCAAACGCTCCGATAAGACCGGTAAGCGTAAACATCGCAATTATATTTACGTTCAGATCCATACCGGCCGCCGTTGCGATAATTCCGTAAATAAGCCCCACAAGAGTGGAACCTGCAATTCCTCCGATTGCACCCTCAACAGTCTTCTTTGGTGATAATTCGGGCGCCATCTTACGCTTTCCTAAGAAATATCCGGTAAAATATGCACACGTATCATTTACCCATGAACCCAGGAATATAAGCCAAACCGTAGCGCCTCCGCCCGGTAAAATCCTTAAACGGTAAACGAAGGAAATCATAAATGAAACATATATCACGCCGAATAGGGCCGCCATGATATTTGAGGCATGCAGCCTTGGATACATGAGTACATATGCCAGAAGAAGTACAATAAGAGTGGCCGTAAGTATAAATAATTCAATGGTGTGACTTAACTTCAATGTAACACAAATATAAAGCGCAAGAGTTGATGCATACCCTATCCAGGCGGGCATGGACCCTTCCATCTCAAATGCTTTGTAAAATTCATATAATCCTATCATGGAAACTGCAAGGCAAAAGAAATAAAGATACCAGCCCCCAATAATAAGAGTCGATATCAAAAGCCCGAGTAAAACCAATCCGCTTATGATTCTGGTTTTCATTTTACTCCTCCAAAACGTCTGTCACGTTTATTGAATTTTTCGATGGCTTTAATAAGTTCATTTCTGTCAAAATCAGGCCAACATGTATCGCAATAATAGAATTCAGAGTATGCGCACTGCCATAACAGGAAATTGGAAATCCGCTGCTCTCCACCGGTTCTTATCAAAAGATCGGGATCCGGAAGTCCTCCGGTATCAAGGTGGTCTGAAATCATATCTTCAGTAATCTCATCGGGGCTGATCTTACCGGACTGAACCTCTGATGCAATTTTTTTCACGGATCTCGTAATCTCGTCGCGACCTCCGTAATTAATTGCGATAACAAAGGTCATACCCGTATTATTCTTTGATGATGTCTCAAGCTCGTCTATTGTTTTGTTAAGGTCGTCATCAAGTCTTGATTTGTCACCGATAATGATACAACGAACATTATTCTCAGCACTTTTTACCTGTAGCTTTTTTAAATGTTCGGAAAAAAGGGAGAATAAAACACTTACCTCCCCTTCAGAACGTTTCCAGTTTTCGGTTGAGAATGCATAAACGGTAAAATATTTAATGCCGAGATTACTTGCTATCTCAACCATATCTTCAACAACATCGCTTCCGACAATATGTCCGTAGGTTCGTGGCTCTCCCTTTGCCTGCGCCCATCTTCCGTTTCCGTCCATTATAACTGCAACGTGTTCCGGAATCGTAAGTGAAGCGACATATTCATCTGTAAATTTTTCTTTTTCCATTTTTATTATACGGTCATTATCTCTTTTGTCTTATCTTCAATTGCGTCATCAATTTCTTTTATAAACTTATCAGTCATTTTCTGAATATCATCCTCAGTATTTGAAAGTTCATCGTCAGAAATCTCGCCGTCTTTGTTTAATTTCTTGGCCGCATCATTTGCGTCTCTTCGAATGTTACGAATGGCAATCTTTGCATTTTCGCCCTGCTTTTTTACTTCCTTGGCAAGCTCTTTTCTTCGGTCCTCAGTAAGCTCAGGGAAAATAAGTCTTATCATCTTACCGTCATTGGTAGGAGTAAGCCCGATATCTGCAATCTGAATTGCCTTCTCTATCTCTTTTAATAAAGATGCATCCCACGGTTGAATCTGAAGCATTCTGGCTTCCGGAACCGAAATATTAGCAGCCTGGTTAAGCGGTGTCGGTGTTCCGTAGTAATCAACCGTTACCTCATCAAGAATATGCGGATTCGCACGACCTGCTCTAATCGTAGCAAGCTCGGTTCTTAATGATTCTATGGATTTTTTCATTTTTTCTTCTGATTCTTTAATGTCACTCATTATATTTACCTCGTTAATTATTCTACTGTCACCGTTGTACCGTCAAAATCATCCTCAAATGCGCCAAGGATACTGTTTTCACCTTTTAAGGAAAAGACCCTTAATGGAATGGAGTTTTCCATACAAAGCACTGAAGCCGTCATGTCAATTACCGCAAGCTGTTTCTCGACCATTTCCGAAATCTTTAAAGTATCATATTTGCGGGCGTCGGGGTTCTTTGCAGGGTCGCTGTCATATACGCCGTCAATGTTTTTTGCAAGAAGTATATAATCAGCTTCAATCTCTGCAGCCCGAAGAGCGATGGCGGTATCTGTTGAAAAGAACGGATGCCCCGTTCCTCCCGCAAAAAATACAACTCTTCCCTCATTTAAATATGATAAAGCAAGATCCTTTGAAAACATCTCCGTCATGTTGCTGTATACAAACGGAGTCAGAATCGCCGTAGAAATGTTATGAAGACGGAATATCTCGGATACGTATATGCAATTCATAACCGTTGCAAGCATCCCTATCTGATCCGACTTGCATCTGTCGATACTAAGACCGGTTCTGCCTCTCCAATAATTACCGCCACCGATAACTATGGAAATCTGCATACCCCTGTCTATAAGCTTATTTATCTGTTCTGCAATACTGATTATAAGTTCGTCGTCATAACCTCCGGATTGCGACCAAAGCGCTTCTCCGCTCAGTTTTAACACCACTCGTTTCATTTAATGTCAGTCTCCTACCTGGTCGTATTTTTTATGTTGGAAATATTCGGTATTATCCGTTATCTGGCACAAAGTATAACCCTCTTTTTTTAAGGTTTCTATCAACAACGGAATTGATTTAATGGTATTCTCCTTGGCAGCGGTATCATGCATAAGCACCATATAATCACCACCTTCAGGCATGTAATCCACTACGTTGGCAACAAGCTGTTCGGGAGTAAAGGATTTACCGGTTGCATCCTCGTTGTCGACGTTCCAGTCGTAATATGTAAATCCGTTCGCATTAAGCCATTTAATGCATTCTTCTATACTCGTCCCTCTGTTACGGGCAATTGTATTACTTGATCCGCCCGGGAATCTGTAATAAAACGTCTTTATTCCCGTAACATCCTCAATAAACTTCTGCTCTCCAAGTACATCCTCTTTCCAATTCTCGATGTTTGCATAAACCTCATCATAATCATGAGTCATGGTGTGAATGGCAATCGTATGTCCTTCATCATAGCATCTCTTGAGGGCTGCTTTATCCTCTTCATCGGAAACCTTAACATCAAAGAATGTGGCTTTAACGTCATATTCCTTTAAAATGTCAAGGAGCTCATTCGTATATTTGCCCGGGCCGTCATCAAATGTAAGATATACTCTTTTATCGGCCTCTTTTTCAATTCTTTCAGCTTCTTTTTTGTTTTTTGGATTCTCACCTGCAACTTCCTCTTCGGTTGTTGTTTCGGTTTCGGAAGATGCAGTTTCGGAAGATGCTACTTCAGTTGTATTGGTTTTTTCGTCTGAACCTTTTTTTGCGCTGCTTGAAGCGGAAACTGCGGCAGTAATTATTATAAGCGCAACAATAGCCGCAGCAGCTGTGATTATAGGTCCTAATAATTTTTTCTTATTCATTTTCATGCCCCATTTTAAAAATACTAATTTTTTTCAACATCAACTTATTTTATCACTTGAACATCTTTTTGTTAATGTTAAACGGCAAATTTATCTGCACAATAATCAACATTTGTTCCCATAGATTATACATTAGAATTATGCCGTGTAAAAGTATTAATATCAAAAAAACACCGCCATAGCGGTGTTTTTAAGGAAAAGCTCTCAATTACCCATCTGTGCTGCAACTTCAGCCGCAAAATCCTCGTTTTTCTTTTCAAGACCTTCGCCTGTCTCAAAACGTACGAATTTCTTAATCTTAACGTTTGCGGAATTGGCTTTTGCAACTTCATCAATATACTTTTGAACGCTCTGCTTACCGTCTTCAGCTTTAATGTAAATCTGATCTACAAGGCAGATGTCCTTAAGCTCTTTATTGATACGTCCCTGTACCATACCGTTAATAATCTTATCATCTGCATCAGGCTTCTCATTCTTAGCGGCAACCGTAAGAATCTCTTTCTCGTGCTCGATAAAGTCCTGACTTACTTCTTCTCTTGTTGTATAAACCGGCTTAAGAGCTGCAGCCTGCATAGCTACATTCTTTGCCATCTCTCTGATCTCATCATTGACAACATCAGTCTCAACGTCAATAAGAACTCCGATCTTACCGCCCATGTGAATATAAGAAGCGATAAATCCGTTCTCTTCAACAAGCTTGTCGAATCTTCTGATCTTAAGATTCTCTCCGATAACGGCAATTTCAGCAACAAGTGCCTCTTCAACCGTCTTGGAGTTATCTGCTGCCCAAGGCTCAGCTAAAAATCCTTCAAGGTCTGTAGCTGATGTGTTAAGTGCCTGCTTTGCAACCTGCTCAACATAAGCCTGGAAATCGGCATTCTTGGCAACGAAATCCGTCTCGGAGTTAACCTCAACGATTGAAGCGGTCTTATCACCGTCAACCATTGTCATAACAAGACCTTCCGCTGCGATTCTGCCGGCCTTTTTCTCGGCTGTAGCCTGACCCTTTTCTCTTAAATACTCAAGAGCCTTCTCCATGTCGCCGTCTGTCTCTGCAAGAGCCTTCTTACAGTCCATCATGCCGGCACCTGTCTGCTCTCTTAACTCTTTTACCATAGAAGCTGTAACTGCTGCCATAATATATGTCTCCTTTACTTAAAAATTATTCCTCTTCGTCAGTCTCTTCCTCGGAAATCTTCTCTTCTTCCTCTTCGCTTACTTCAGCGCCCTGTGAAGCTTCGATAACCGCATCAGCCATCTTGGATACGATAAGCTTTACGGCTCTGATAGCGTCATCATTTCCGGGAATAACATAATCAAGTTCATCAGGATCACAGTTGGTATCACAGATACCGATAAGAGTAATACCGAGAGCATGTGCCTCCTGAACACAAATGCTTTCCTTCTTGGGATCTACGATGAAAATAGCATCAGGAATTCTCTTCATCTCTTTAATACCGCCAAGATTCTTCTGAAGCTTTTCCTGCTCTTTCTTGAGCTTAAGAACTTCTTTCTTGGGGAGTCTCTCAAAGATTCCGTCTGCTTCCATCTTCTCTATCTGCTTAAGACGCTCAATACGGCTTCTGATGGTTCTGAAGTTGGTAAGCATACCGCCGAGCCATCTTTCATTAACATAGTACATACCGCAACGCTCTGCTTCACTTGCAATAGCGTCCTGAGCCTGCTTCTTCGTACCTACAAAAAGAACGGTTCCGCCGTTAGCTACAACGTTTGACATCTCGTCATAAGCGTTATCAATCATACCAACCGTCTTCTGAAGATCGATGATATGAATGCCGTTACGGTGCATATAGATATATGGCGCCATTTTAGGGTTCCATCTTCTTGTCTGGTGTCCGAAATGCACACCCGCCTCAAGCAACTGTTTCATTGAAATTACACTCATTTTAAACCTCCGTATGGTTAAACTTCTGCATGCTTCATATCTGAATAAGGACCTTGCGGCACCGCTTGTACAGATCCGCACGCATGATTATTTATTACCGTGCAAAACGCACGGAAAATATTATAACAACAAGATAAATTCACGTCAATATAAAAAATCACGGGTAAATAAGGATTTACCCGTGATCCGGAGAACTTTTTATCAGTCCTCTTTATTTTCTTCGAAATATCCGCATCCTTCGGAGATGCACGCCAGCCTCTTGCCTTTTTCAACAAGGATTCCGCCGCAACGCGGACATTTCTTATTGGTAGGCTTCTGCCAGCATGAAAATTCGCACTCCGGATAGCTTTCGCATCCGTAGAAAATACGTCCTTTCTTTGTTCGACGAATTACTATGTCCTTTCCGCAATCAGGACACTTCACGCCTATCTTTTCAAGGTACGGTTTGGTGTTACGGCAATCCGGAAATCCCGGGCATCCGAGAAATTTACCGGAGGGACCGTATTTCACAACCATAAATCTTCCGCACTTTTCACATTTAACATCTGTCACTTCATCTTCAATCTTAACGTTTTCAAGCTCTTTTTCGGCTTTTGTTACGGCCTCGTTAAGATCCGGATAGAAGTTTCTTATTATATCTTTCCAATCAACCTTTCCTTCCTCAACACGGTCCAGAAGTGATTCCATGTTCGCCGTAAAGTTGACATCAACTATCTCAGGGAAAGCATCCTTTAACATATCATTAACGGCGGTTCCCAATTCGCTTACGTGAAGATTCTTCTTATCCTTAACCACATATCTTCTTGCAATAAGCGTGGATATAGTCGGTGCATATGTACTCGGACGTCCTATCCCGAGCTCTTCAAGTGTTTTAACAAGGGATGCTTCCGTATAATGGGCCGGAGGCTGAGTGAAGTGCTGTTCTTTAATTACTTCATTTAACTCAAGCACGGAATCGGTCGTTAAAGCATTTGCAAGCTTATTACCCTCTTCCTTTTCTTCATCGTCCTTATATACAGACAGGAAGCCGTCAAATTTAAGCTTTGATGCAGACAGATTAAATCTGTAATCGTCTGCGGCAATCTTTACGGATGTAGTCTCATACTTTGCAGCGCTCATCTGACTCGCCATAAATCTCTTCCAAATAAGCTGATACAGCCTGAACTGATCTCTGCTAAGAGACTCTTTTACGGCAACAGGAGTATTGGAAATATCCGTAGGTCTGATGAGCATCCTGTATCTTTTTGTCCTTGGAGTCATTCTCCTTAACCTTTTCGGATGCATATTCATCGCCGTAATTTGCCTTAATATATTCCTCGGTTGCAGCCACAGCCTCTTCCGATACTCTGGTGGAATCAGTACGAAGGTAAGAAATAAGACCTATCGTACCCTTACCCTTAACATCAACACCTTCATAGAGCTGCTGTGCAATCATCATGGTCTTCTTGGTTGCAAAATTAAGCTGCTTTGAGGCTTCCTGCTGAAGCGTACTGGTTGTAAAAGGTGTCGGCGGATTCTTTACTCTCTCGCCTGTCTTAACGCTTTCCACACTGTAAGACGCTTTTTCAAGAGCGGCTTCTATCTCTTTTGCCTGAGCTTCCGATGTGATATCTGTCTTACCGTTCTTATCACCGTAGAACTTGGCGACAATCGGCTTCTTTTCACCCTTTACCTTAATTGATGCCTCAATGGTCCAATATTCTTCGGGACAGAATGCGTCAATCTCAGCTTCTCTGTCGCATATTATCCTGAGTGCAACAGACTGCACTCTTCCGGCACTCAATCCCCTTTTTATCTTTGACCAAAGAAGCGGACTGATTCTGTAACCCACTATACGGTCAAGCATTCGTCTTGACTGCTGGGCATCCACAAGATTCATGTCTATTTTGCGAGGATTCTTTAATGAATCTTTTACGGCATTCTTTGTAATCTCATTAAAGGTTATACGCTTGATGTCCTTATCATCGAGCTTTAATGCTTCGGACAAATGCCATGAAATGGCCTCCCCTTCACGGTCCGGGTCGGTTGCAAGATAAATGTTATCTGCTTTTTTTGCCTGCTTCTTAAGGGATGAAAGGATATCACCCTTTCCCCTGATGGTTATGTACTTCGGCTCATAATCATTGTCCACGTCCACGCCGAGCGTACTTTTGGGCAAATCTCTGATATGCCCTTGGGATGCCATTACTTCATAGCTTGGTCCTAAAAATTTTTTTATAGTCTTTACCTTTGCAGGAGACTCCACAATAACAAGATTCTTTGCCACTTAATACTATCCTCGCTTTTCTAAAAAATATCTCAGAAGGCAGTCCTGACATACAGGTTGTGAGCAATCTCATCAACCTTTCCTTCAAGCTTCATCCTTGTGATAAGAACAGCTGCTTCATCATGAGGGATGGAGCTTTCAACTGTCAGTCTTTCAAGACTCTTCGGAGACAAATCAAGGCAACTATACAATAAAAGATAATTTGTATCAAGTGCATTTGTGTTATTCACGTTCTTTTGATTATGCTTATTAAGCGGTACGGCTTTATTTATTTTTCTCTTTATGGGGAAACATTCACGCAAATCATTCAAGTCCGTAAGTGCAGTTGCGCCTTCATTTAAAAGCCCTATACACCCCATACTTAACGGATCGGTAATCCTTCCCGGAAGCACATAAACTTCTTTTCCCTGTTCAAGCGCTATGTCTGCCGTAATTAACGATCCTGATTTTTTTCTGGCCTCTATGACAATGACCGCATCAGACAGTGCGGCTATAAGTCTGTTTCTGTACGGAAAATATGCTCTTTTCGGTTCTTCTCCCGGTTCATACTCTGAGATGATACAACCCGTTTCTTTTATATCATTGTAAATTCCCCGGTTTACAATCGGATAACATACATCAATCCCGCTTCCGAGAACCGCGCATGTATATCCTCCGGCTCTCAGTGCTCCCATATGGGCATAGGCATCAATTCCCGTTGCCATACCGCTTATAATCTGCCATCCTTCACCCGCAAATCTCTCGGCAAGCGTTAACGTAACGGCCTTGCCATACGAAGAACAGGCCCTTGCCCCGACAACAGATATGGTAGGTGCTTTCCCGTCCGGAAGCTTTCCGCTATAGAATAATCTAAACGGCATATTGGCATATGCTTTAAAGCTTTCAGGATATTTATCATCATCCGAAAAGATATATTTAACACCATCCTTTTCCCACTTATCCCATTTTCTTAATTTTTCATCCAAATTCCGGCTCTTTATTATGGCGTTAGCATATACCTCTCCTATTCCGTCCGTTTCCTTAAGCTCTTTTAAATTTGCCTTATATATCTTTTCCGGGCTGCCGAATCTTTCCATAAGGGCATTTATTCGTGAACATCCGATATCATTAATTTCCGAAATCCAATGCTTATATATTAATGTATCATCCACTCCGGGCACCCCCTTCGAGATTTATGCGAAACATTGAAGCCTGAGCAATATCCTCTTCCTTTATAATCTCATGCCCTGCAATGTCCGCAATTGTACGTGAAGTTTTAAGTATCTTATCCGCTCCCCTTGCGGTAAGACTTTCTTTTTCAAAAATTTCCTCTAAAAGATCCTTTGCTTTCGCATCCGTTTTACAAAATCTTTTAATGTGATTGTGATTCATTTCAGCATTAAAACTGATTCCGCAGTCTTTAAATCTTTCCCTTTGGACCTCGGTAACCTTCATGATTGTTTCCTTCATCATGGCCGAGGTCATAGTGTTTTCTTTTGTATCATCAAACATATCGGAAAATTTAATGCGTTCCATGTAAATACACATATCAAACCTGTCTAATATCGGCTTTGAAAGCTTTCCTATATATCGTTGTATATCAAGCGCATCACATTTGCATTTATTCCTGTCAGGATAAAATCCGCATTTACACGGATTCATCGCAGCCGCAACCATGAAGTCCGCAGGATAATCGATGGCATAATTAACCCTTGAAATCGTAACCCTCTTATCCTCAAGCGGCTGTCGCAATGCCTCGATGACCGTTGTATTAAATTGTGTAAGCTCATCCAGAAATAATACGCCTTTTGATGCCAAAGTTATCTCGCCGGGCGACGGATTACTGCCTCCACCAAGCAGTGCCGATTTGGAAATGTTATGTGAAGGACTTCTGAAAGGCCGCACCTTCATCAAACGTCCCGATTGAGGAAGCTTACCGCTTATACTGTAAATTTTTGTAAGCTCAAGCTCCTCGTTATCCGTCAGATCCGGCATAATGGTCGGTATTCTTTTTGCCATCATGGATTTACCGCATCCGGGAGATCCTATGTACAAAATGTTATGCATTCCGGCAACCGATATAAGTGTCGCAAGCTTCGCGCTTTGCTGACCCTTTATATCGGAATAATCTATCTGTACCTTTTGCCCCTCTTCCTCAGGGCAAGGCTTATGTATTTCTTCTTCGGGAGTGTATATCCCGTCAAGATAATCCACGGCATCCAAAAGATCTGACACCCCTATAACTTCTATGCCTTTAATCCGCATACATTCATTTTTATTTAATTCGGGTACAACAATCCTTTTAAAACCGTTATTTTTGGCTTCAATGGCACTTACCATACATCCTTTAATAGGATTGACCCTGCCGTCAAGACTTAATTCACCCACAAAAATCGTCTCATCCAGCATGTCCGAGCTGATTAATTCGTTGGCCGCAAGAACCCCGACCGCAACAGGCAGGTCGAATCCCGTCCCTGACTTTTTCATGTCTGCAGGAGATAAATTAATTATTATTCTTTGAGGCTTTAATTTAAAACCGGAATTTTTAATGGCAATTTTCACACGTTCCTTTGCTTCTTTTACTTCGTTAGACAAAAATCCGCTCATTTCAAAGCAGGGAAGACCGGGTCCGACATCAATCTCAACCGATACGGTATGCGCATTAAGACCAAGTATTGTTGAACTGTATACTTTTGTAAACATATACTCCTTTCAGCGTTATATTAAATTTTAAAATAAGGGAATGTTTCGGAAAGAATATCCGAAAAAAGAAAACACGGTCATAAAGACCGTGCTTAATAATAGTATAATAATTATACTATGTCAATATACTTTTTTTATTAATTAAATTTCCGTCAACATCTTTATTGCGTTATCGGAATCAACCCTTTCTTTGGCGCTGTCTTTAATGTCTGCAGGAATCGAAAGATTTATTTTTTTATCATACGAGAAGTAAATAATAATATTACACTTCGCAGGTGTAACCTTAACGTCTTCCACCTGTGTAGATACATTGTCTATGGCAGACGCCAGATCAAGCTCTACCTTTTTTAATTCATGGTTCTTTTTGTTAAAGTACCACACACTGTCTGCCATTACTTTATTATCGGCAGTGATTGCGGTCGTTCCTTCCGCCATGCTGCTTAACATATCGTTATCAAGAGTTACAACACCGCTTACAACGTAACAATCCGTACCGTCTGCTTTTGAAGTATCTGAAGAAAGATTAACTCCCTTTGCAAACTCATCAAGCTGTGATTTAAACTCATTATCATTTACATTTACGGAAGCAATCCTGCCAAGCCAATTTACATCATCCGTCTCAGTCTTCTTATAGCTCCATTCTGCCGAATCATTTTCCGATGTTGTCTCGCACATATAAGTTACTGTACTGTCATCTTCACGGGTTGTATATGTTTCGGTATGCATCTTTTGGTCAAGACCGAAAACTTCTAAATCCGTATCTCCGACGGAGTGAATTACTTCATTCTTTAAGTCACCTTCGACATCATATTTACTGCTTCCGGTTACATTTATGGAAAAACCCGAAGCTTCAATATTTAAATCCATATCTAAATCAGCCGTGGCCAAAAGCGCATTATTTTTTTTGAAATTATTAATCGCATCCGAAAAAAGAACCTCTTTGGTGATATTTTCCGGTTCAGTTTTTGCACAACCCGCAAAAAGGGATGATGTTGCCATCACCCCTATAACGGGAACCATAATCTTGCCAATTAATCGCATATCAGGTTTCTCCCTTTATTTCTTTTTTGCAACAAGCTCTCCGTCTTTAACGTCAATATTTATAACGGAACCGGCAGATATATCGCCCTCCAAAATAAGCTTTGCCGCAAGCGTCTCGACCGTCCTTTGAATATATCTCTTAAGAGGTCTTGCACCGAAGTTTGGATCATAACCGTGATCGGTCACAAACTGCTTTGCTTCATCACTCATCTCGATGGAAATCTGTCTGTCAGCAAGAAGCTTGTTTATATCCTTTAAGATAAGATCGGTAATACCTTTCAGATTTTCTTTTGTAAGAGGCTTAAAGAGAATAATCTCATCAAGTCTGTTAAGAAACTCAGGTCTGAAATGAGCCCTCAGATCCGTCATTACCATATCTTCAGCTTCTTTCTTAATGTTACCATCTTTATCAATACCGTCAAGAAGATAAACGGAGCCTATATTACTTGTAAGAATTATGATTGTATTCTTAAAGTCAACGGTTCTTCCCTGTGAATCGGTAATTCGACCGTCGTCAAGAACCTGTAAAAGTACGTTGAAAACATCGGGATGAGCTTTTTCAATCTCATCAAAAAGCACTACGCTGTAAGGCTTTCTTCTGACTGCTTCGGTAAGCTGACCGCCCTCCTCATATCCTACATATCCGGGAGGCGCTCCGAGAAGTCTGGAGACGGAGTGCTTTTCCATATACTCAGACATATCGATTCGAACCATATTGTTCTCATCATCAAATAATGCAGCCGCAAGAGATTTTGCAAGCTCGGTCTTACCGACACCCGTCGGTCCCAGGAACATAAACGATCCGATAGGCTTTGAAGGGTCTTTTATGCCGGCTTTAGATCTGATGATGGCTTCCGTAACCTTTGTAACGCCCTCGTCCTGACCGATGACACGCTTATGAAGAATGTCTGCAAGATGAAGAGTCTTTTGTCTCTCGGTTTCGGAAAGCTTGGATACCGGGATACCCGTCCATCTGGATACAATCTTTGCAATTTCCTCTTCGGTTACGCTCTCCTGAACAAGCTCGAGATCCTTACCCTTTACGATTTTTTCTGCTTCCTCAAGTTCCTTCTGTAGCTCAGGCAGCTTTGCATATTGCAGTTCAGCCGCCTTATTAAGGTCGTAATCTCTTTGTGCCTGTTCAATCTGAAGCTCTAATTCATTAATCTCTTCCTTTATCTTCGTAACCTTATCTACGCTCGACTTTTCATTTTCCCATTTAGCCTTGCGTTCATCAAACTGAGCTCTGTGTTCGGCAAGCTCTGCCTGAAGAGTTTCAAGTCTGTCTTGACTGAGCTTATCGGTTTCCTTCTTTAAGGCCGCCTCTTCAATCTCAAGCTGCATTATATGGCGCTGTAATTCATCAAGCTCGGCAGGCATGGAATCAAGATCTGTCTTAATGCTTGCGCATGCCTCATCAACAAGGTCAATTGCCTTATCAGGCAAAAATCTCTCGGTTATATATCTGTCGGAAAGAGTTGCGGCGGCAACGAGCGCTCCGTCAGTAATCTTAACACCGTGAAATGCCTCATATCGGCTCTTTAATCCTCGAAGAATGGAAATGGTATCTTCAAGAGAAGGCTCCTCAACCATAACCGGCTGGAAACGTCTCTCAAGCGCCTTATCCTTCTCAATATACTGCCTGTGCTCATCAAGCGTGGTCGCACCGATACAGTGCAGCTCACCTCTTGCTAAAAGAGGCTTAAGCATGTTACCCGCATCCATGGCGCCCTCGGTTTTACCGGCTCCTACAATCGTGTGAATCTCGTCGATGAAAAGAATAATCTGTCCTTCACTCTTCTTAACCTCGTCAAGAACGGATTTTAATCTCTCCTCAAATTCACCTCTGTACTTAGCGCCGGCAACAAGTGCACCCATGTCCAGCGCAAAAAGCTTCTTGTCCTTAAGGCCTTCAGGTACATCGCCACGAACGATTCTTTGTGCAAGCCCTTCAACGACAGCCGTCTTACCTACACCGGGCTCACCGATAAGTACCGGATTGTTCTTTGTCTTTCTTGAAAGTATCCTTATGACATTTCTTATCTCATTATCCCGTCCGATTACGGGATCAAGCTTACCCTGCTTAGCCTGCTCTACCAAATCCTGCGAGTACTTGGCAAGTGCATCATACTTGGCTTCCGGGTTATCTGTAGTAACCGACTGATTGCCACGAACACTCTTTAAAGCGTTCATAAAGCTTTCATTGGTAATGTTATACTTTTCAAAAAGCTTTTTAATGTTCGGATTAGGTGTTGCGATAAGACGAAGCATAAGATGCTCTACCGATACATAGGAATCACCCATCTTTTTGGCTTCATCTTCCGCATCGATAAGTACCTGATTAAGAGAAGAAGACATATACTTTTGTGAAGATCCGCCGCTTACCTTCGGCTTTTCGGAAATCATTCTTTCAAGCTCTGCCGTAAAATCAAGTGTATCAACACCCATCTTCTCAAGCAGATTAGCTATAAGGCTCCCCTCAACCTTAATCATGGATAAAAGAAAATGCTCCTGATCAATTTCCTGATTCCCGTAATCAGAAGCATATTTTTCGCTGTTATTAAGCGATTCAATAGATTTTTGTGTAAATTTTTGTATGTTCATATAAAAACCACCCCCTGGCTTTTCATTTGTTAATAATATATCACACATTATTAGCCAAGTCAAGAGTCGAGTGCTAATTATTTAAAATAAAAATACCGGCTATATTGCCGGCATAATAATTATCCTTTAGTTGCGGGAGCTTCTTCCTTTGCTTCTTCAGCAGGAGCTTCCTCAGCGGGTGCCTCTTCTGCAGGAGCCTCCTCAGCGGGGGCCTCTTCTGCAGGAGCTTCCTCAGCGGGGGCCTCTTTAGCAGGAGCTTCCTCAGCCTTCTCTTCTGCAGGCTCAGCAGCCTTCTCCTCTTTCTTTTCCTGAGCAGGTGCAGCAGCCTTCTCTTCCCTTTTCTCTTCAGCAGGCTTTTCAGCTTTCTTTTCAGCAGGTTTTTCAGCCTTTTTTGCAGCCTTCTTAGGAGCCTCGCTTGTTATACCAAGCTGCTTCTTAGCTGTATCGCAAACATCAGCAAATGCCTTTGCGTCATTTATAGCCATTTCTGAAAGAACTTTTCTGTTAAGATCAACCTCTGCGAGCTTAAGTCCGTACATAAGCTTGCTGTATGAAAGTCCGTTAAGTCTTGCTGCAGCATTGATACGAGCAATCCATAACTTTCTGAAATCTCTCTTTCTCTGCTTTCTGCCCTTGTAGCTCTCTGCAAGCGCTCTCATAACTGACTGCTTAGCTACTCTGTACTGCTTTGATCTTGCTCCTCTGTATCCCTTAGCAAGCTTTAAAACTCTTTTATGCTTTTTCTTAGCGTTAAGTCCGCCTTTAATTCTAGCCATTTTAACCTCCAAATATATTTAACGTTCACAAACGTATCAATTCATAATCACACAGTCCGTAAATTATAAATACGGCATAATCTTCTTCATTACAGGTGCATTCGTTGCATCAGTCATAGCAGCCTGTCTTAAGTTTCTCTTTCTCTTAGCTGTCTTCTTAGTAAGAATGTGGCTCTTGTTAGCTTTCATTCTCTTAAGTTTTCCGTTAGCTGTAAGCTTGAAACGCTTTGCAGCAGATCTTTTTGTCTTTGCCTTTGGCATGATTACATCCTCCTAAAACTAAAAAAACTTATTTCTTCTCCGCTAATATCATAGACATCGTACGTCCCTCAAGTTTTGGTTCTTTTTCTATTACGGAAACGTCACTGAGCGATTCAGCGAAATCAGTCAACACATGCTTGCTGGCATCAATATGCGCCATCTCTCTTCCTCGAAAACGCATGGATACCTTAACCTTATTCCCCTTCTCGAGAAACTTCCTCGCGGAATTAACCTTGGTATTAAGATCGTTAGTGTCAATGTTAGGTGAAAACCTGACTTCCTTAACCTCAATGGTCTTTTGCTTTTTCTTGGCTTCCTTTTCCTTACGGGCCTGCTCGTATCTGTACTTACCGTAATCGATAAGTCTGCATACGGGCGGCTTGGCATTCGGAGAAACCTTTACAAGGTCCACACCAGCTTCTTCCGCAAGAACAAGAGCTTCCTTTGGTGTCATTATTCCTAACTGTTCACCCTCTGTACCGATAACTCTGATCTCCTTGTCAGTGATACGGTCGTTAATAAATAACCCGCTAATGGTATTTACCTCCCCAAAAAAATAAGTGGACGCAGAAAGCATCCACTTATAATCTAAAATAAATAAACTAACGTCTATTAAATCCAAATCATAAATAACCCAAGCCGACGATACGCCTTAAGGTGAGAGCGGATACTCTGCTTCTTAATGTGTATAACAAATGGGATATTACCATCCCGTCAATTAAAAGTCAAGCACTTTTTAAATAAGAGAATCCAAAGTGCTTCTAATCTCCTTAATGAAGTCCTCGGTATTTTTAACCTGCGGATTCTCAAGAGACGTAATAAGCGCAAGATCTTTTGTCATCCTTCCGGACTCAATCGTATCTATGCAGGCCTTCTCAAGCTTATCGGCAAATTCCATAAGCTCTTTATTTCCGTCAAGCTCTCCTCTTTTCCTGAATGCACCGCTCCATGCAAAAATGGTTGCGATCGGATTAGTCGAGGTCTCTTCACCTTTGAGGTGCTTATAATAATGACGCTGTACCGTTCCGTGAGCCGCTTCATATTCGAAGTTTCCTTCAGGCGATACAAGAACTGATGTCATCATGGAAAGCGAACCGAATGCAGAGGCAATCATATCACTCATAACATCTCCGTCGTAATTCTTGCAGGCCCATATAAATCCGCCTTCGGATCTCATCACACGGGCAACGGCATCATCTATAAGCGTATAGAAATATTCTATTCCGGCTTTTTCGAATTTTTCTTTGTAGAAATTCTCATATATACCGTTAAAGACTTCCTTAAACATTCCGTCATAAATCTTGGAAATGGTATCCTTGGTCGCAAACCATAAATCCTGATTGGTTGAAAGCGCATAATTAAAGCATGCTTTTGCAAAGCTCTCAACGGACGGACGGAGGTTATGCATTCCCATGACAACTCCCGGCTTATCCATCTCTTGTACGGTCTCTCTTTTTTCAACGCCGAAAGGATCGGTATATACAAGCTCAACCTTTCCTATACCTGCTTCCATCTCAACCGCACGGTAAATATCACCATATGCGTGTCTCGCAATGGTTATCGGCTTCTTCCAGGAGCGAACGTAAGGATCGATTCCTTTTACGATAATCGGCGCTCTGAAAACCGTTCCGTCAAGTATAGCTCTTATGGTTCCGTTAGGACTCTTGTAGAGTTTTTTAAGATCATACTCTTCCTGTCTTGCGGCATTCGGAGTAATGGTTGCGCATTTAACGCCGACATGATGCTCTTTTATCGCCTCGGCAGCTTCTTTTGTAACCGCATCATCAGTCTCGTCACGGTGCTTAAGTCCGAGATCGTAATATAAAGTATTAAGCTCCACAAAGGGCTCAATTAATTCTTCTTTAATGAGGGACCAAAGAACCCTTGTCATCTCATCCCCATCCATCTCAACGATGGGATTGTTCATTTTTATCTTACCCATAGCTTGGAGCCTCCTGTAATTATTTAAAATATTTCACACCGGATTCAAATATCTTCAAATCCTGCTCTCCGTAAATATTCATTGCAACGTTCTTGCCGATACGTTCGGGATGCGCCATCTTACCGAGAACGCGTCCGTCTGCGCTTGTAATACCTTCAATGGCCATGTAAGAACCGTTAACGTTAAACTCCTCACCCGTGTAAACATTTCCGTCAGGTGCACAGTAACGGGTTGCAACCTGTCCGTTCTTAAAGAGTTCTTTTATAACCTTATCAGGTGCAACAAATCTTCCCTCTCCGTGTGAAGCCGGGTTAACATATACGCCGTTAAGATCGGCACCTGCAAGCCACGGACTTAAGTTGGAAACAACTTTAATGTTAACGGGCTTTGAAATGTGTCTGTCGATTGTATTAAACGTAAGTGTCGGTGAATCCTTTGTCTGACCGGTAATCTCACCGTTAGGCACAAGGCCAAGCTTAATAAGCGCCTGGAAACCGTTACATACGCCAAGTACAAGTCCGTCATTCTTATCAAGAAGCTTATTAACTGCCTCTTTTAATTTCTCATTTCTGAAAGCAGTCGCAAAGAATTTGGCAGAGCCTTCCGGCTCGTCTCCGCCGGAAAATCCTCCCGGGAACATAAGGATCTGTGATTTGGCAATCTCTTTTTCAAAAAGCTTAACGGAATCCTTAATAGCCTCAGGAGAAAGATTCTTAAATACGCCAATCTTTACCTTAGCTCCTGCATCTTCAAATGCTTTCGCGGTATCGTATTCGCAGTTAGTGCCGGGGAATACCGGAATAAATACGTTCGGCTTAGCTTTCTTGCTCTTGCAAACGTATACCTTGTCTGCCTCGAATGCTTTTTTGTTGATCTTCTCAGATTCAACGGATTCATCGGATACAACCGGATATACATCCTTTAACGGCTCTTCCCATGCTTTGCGCATCTCTTCAAGCGTTAACTTCTTACCGCCCCAGTTAAGAACCGGCTCCTTGGTTGTAACACCGATAATCTTCTTGTCCATGTTGATACGACCGAAGTGATAATCCATCTTATCGGCAGGAATCTCAACAAGAAGGGAACCGTATGAAGGATCAAAAAGATCTCTCATAACAATTCTGTGGTCAAATTCAATACCGACATTGCTTCCGAATGCCATCTTTGAAAGCGCACCTACAACACCCGTATGGTCAAGCGCATATGCGGAAATAACAACGCCGTCTCTCATACATCTGTGGATATCGCTGTATGTCATAAGAAGCTGCTCATAAATCGGAAGCTCGTGAACATCCTTATGAGCCTCAAACTTACAAATGTAACTTCCAATCTGTTTAATCTCAGGAGTGATAACCTCGGATTCCTTAGCTGTACATACTGCAAATGAGCAAAGCGTCGGAGGAACATCCATATCCTCAAATGTTCCGGACATGCTGTCTTTTCCTCCTATTGCAGGAAGACCGAAGCTGATCTGTGCCTGGTGCGCACCGATAAGAGCCGCAACCGCATCTCCCCATTTCTTGGGATCGTCACCCGGCTTACCGAAGTATTCCTGGAAAGAAAATCTTACCTTCTCGCAGTCACCGCCTGACGCAACAATCTTACAAACGGAATCAACAATTCCCCATGATGCTCCGTGGAAAGGACTCCAGCTTGAAAGGTACGGATCATAGCCGTAGCTCATCATGGTTACGGTATCGCACTCTCCGTCCTTAACCGGAATCTTATGAATCATAGTCTGAGTTTCGGTACTGCGCTCTTCACCACCGTAAGGCATTGTAATGCTTCCGGCACCGATGCTTGAGTCAAATCTCTCAACAAGACCCTGCTGTGAGCATTCATTAAGGTCAGAGAGTCTCTCAAGCCAGCCCTTTCTCCAATCCTTCACCTCAGGAGTAACAAGGAGTGATTTCTTAACGTCAGGAATTTCAACGAATGCATTGGCAACCTGGTGTGCACCGTTCGTATCAAGAAATTCTCTTGAGATGTCAACAATCTTTTCACCGCGCCAGTTCATCACGAGACGTTTCTCTTTGGAAACTTCCGCAACGGGAGTTGCTTCAAGATTTTCTTCATCAGCATACTTTAAAAATGCTTCGACATTTTCAGGTGCAAGCACAACGGCCATTCTCTCCTGTGATTCGGATATTGCAAGCTCGGTTCCGTCAAGGCCTTCATATTTTTTGGTGACCTTATCAAGATCGATTACAAGACCGTCAGCAAGCTCTCCAATTGCAACTGCAACGCCGCCTGCTCCGAAGTCGTTACATTTCTTGATAATGGATGTAACGTCTGAGCGTCTGAAGAGTCTCTGCATCTTACGCTCTGTAGGCGGATTACCTTTTTGAACTTCAGCTCCGCATACATCGACAGAATCCTTTGTGTGAGCCTTTGATGAACCGGTTGCTCCTCCTATACCGTCACGGCCGGTGCGACCGCCAAGAAGTACGATCACATCTCCTGCAACAGGCTTTTCACGAAGCACGTCTTTTCTTGGAGCAGCGCCGATTACCGCGCCAATCTCCATGCGCTTGGCAGCGAAGTTCGGATGATAAATCTCTTTTACAAGACCTGTTGCTATACCGACCTGATTACCGTAAGAGCTGTAGCCTCTTGCCGCTTCCGTTACGATCTTTCTCTGCGGGAGCTTACCCTTGATAGTCTTGTTGAGCGGAGTTCTCGGGTCTGCGGCACCTGTCACACGCATAGCCTGATATACATAAGATCTTCCAGAAAGCGGATCTCTTATTGCACCGCCAAGACATGTTGCGGCACCACCGAACGGCTCAATCTCCGTCGGATGATTATGCGTTTCGTTTTTAAAGCTTATAAGCCACTCTTCCTCTTTGCCGTCAACCTCAACGGGAACAACAATGCTGCAGGCGTTAACCTCATCGGTATCTTCCTTGTCTTTGAGCTGACCCGTCATAAGCATCTTCTTCATGGCAAGAGTTGCCATATCCATAAGACATTCATACTTATCCTTTTTCTCACCGAAAAGCTTCTTATGGTCACGCTTATACTGTCTTAAGGAATCATCAAACTCTGACTTATAAAAGCCTTCGCCAATCTCAATATCCTTTAACTCAGTAAGGAATGTCGTATGTCTGCAATGATCCGACCAATAAGTATCAAGTACACGAATCTCGGTAATTGAAGGATCTCTTCCCTCAGTTCTTTTGAAATATTTATGAATAGCGGCAAAATCTTCAATGGTCATGGCAAGATCAAGCTTCTTATAAAGCTTTTCCTGTGCCTTTGAATCCATTCCGATAAAGCCTTCAAGAATCTCAATGTCTCCCGGCTCAGGGAATTCAAGCTGAAGAGTATCAGGAATCTCTTCATCAGCTTCTCTCTGATCAACGGGATTAATCAGATATTCTTTAATCTTATCTTTATCTTTCTTGGTGAGCTTTCCTTCAAACACATATGTATCCGCAGTTCTTACGGAAGGCTCCTCCTTCTCGTTTAAAAGGCAAATGCACTGACATGCGGAATCAGCTCTCTGATCGAACTGTCCCGGAAGGTATTCAACGGAAAGAACAAAATCATCTTTTCCGGACTTAAAAGTCTCTTCGTAATAATCATCCAAAGGAGCCTCGGCAAACACACCGTTTAACGCTTCCTCAAATGTATCATCAGATACGTTCTCCACATCGTATCTTACAAGAACTCTTACGCCCTTAAGGCCCTTGACTCCAAGATAGTCTGATACCTCGTTAAAAAGCTCTTTTGCCTTTGCGGCATAAGGCTCCTTTTTCTCAACATAAATCCGTCTAACGCTACTCATAAATATTTCTCCTTGTGCTCTTGATTTCGACTGTCTTAAACGGCAGCCATAACGTTAATTATTTTAACATAAAATCTCACAAGAAAAAATAAAAAAATGTGTCAATATGCCGTTTTATAAAGATAGGAATTTCCCCTCTTTCCCGTCCTTATGACAACGCCCGTTTCGTTTAGAACATTAAGCACCAAAGAAGCATGACTTCTGCTTATTCCGGCAGCCTGTGCAAACTCCGATGATATGAATTCTTCATTTAAATCGGGAGGTACAACCTGAAGATAATCATTAACGCAGTTAAATTCGACGATTTTTCTAAGTCCTATCGGAATCCTGTCATATCTTTCGTATCCGCTGCCCCTTCTTTTTCTTCTTTTTTCAACTTTTATCTTTATTTCCTCGATGTCCATCATATACAAATGAACTCTGAGATTCGGGTGGGTGAGGAAGCTTTTAATGGCATACAGCTCGTCAAAAGCGAAATATTCATTCATATGAAGAGGCGACATTCTAAAAGCGGATCTTTTCGTTTTGTCAATTCGTGATATCCATTTATTTACGGCCATGGGATATACAACCGTCACATTGTAATTATTTAAGAAAACTGACAGCTTATCTCTTAATTTTCCAAATTGTGCCGTCTGAATCTCGGTAACCTCACCGTTTTTAAAAACATCAGCAAAAAAGCCGTCAAGGGCCACCTCATGGCAGTCCCTGTCCGGCTCTATATAATTTTTCAATATGGCATGAACGGATTTCTCGGAAAGCGTACCCACCCCACCGGCTTCGTAGGGGTTGCTCTTTCTTCTTAAATCCATCTCTTCTGTAATTAAATTTTTCACACGACTAAATCTTTCATGATCGATATATTCCGATTCAGCCTCTTTTAAAAATTTATCGTATGCCGTCATAATCAGCCCTTTTAAATTACCTGCTCTCTTCGCTTTGTGTTCCGAATTCGGAAAGCTCAATGCCTTCGTTTCTGTCCGTCACCATCTTAATGCTCCACTCATGCGCAAAAAGAAGCAATACCTTACCGTCAAGGTCTCGAATCTTTTTCATGTCGGACGTTGCGGACATATTATCGGTATCAAAGGTTTCATAATTATCAACGTATCTTATATATTCGAACGGAAGAATTTCAAGATTAATCTCGACATTATATTCACTCTCAAGCCTGAACTTAAGTACGTCAAACTGAAGCGTACCTACAGCACCGACGATTATCTCTTCCATACCGGTTATATATTCCTGGAAAATCTGCACGGCACCTTCTCTTGCTATCTGAGTAATACCTTTCACGAACTGCTTACGCTTCATTGTATCCATCTGTCTTACGCGTGCAAAATGCTCGGGTGCAAATGTGGGGATTCCCGCATATTGGAATTTTTCTTTTGAGGTGCAAAGCGTATCACCTATTGAAAAAACTCCCGGGTCAAATACACCGATAATATCTCCGGCATATGCCTTTTCGACAATTTTTCTCTCCTGCGCCATAATCTGCGTCGGCTGTGAAAGCTTAATATTTTTACCGCCCTGTACGTGATAAGCTTCCATTCCCGCATCGAATTCCCCTGACACTATTCTCATAAAAGCAATTCTGTCACGATGCGCTTTATTCATATTTGCCTGAATCTTAAATACAAATGCCGAGAAAGGCTCAGTATAAGGATCAATGACACCTTTGTCGGATTCACGCTTAAGAGGCGGCTCTGACATTTCAAGAAAGCTCTCCAGGAAATTCCTTACACCGAAGTTGGTAAGAGCGGAACCAAAGAATACGGGGGTAAGACCTCCCTTTCTTACGACATCCATATCGAATTCACTTCCGGCGCCTTCCAGAAGCTCGTTATCCTCATTTAATTTCTCAACAAAATAATCGCCGATATTTTCTTCAAGCTCAGGCGAATCAACGGGTACATTCTTTGTCTCAACTTCCTTTTGACCGTTCATTGCAGCCGTAAACAAAGATACCTCTTTTGTCTTTCTGTCATACACGCCCTTAAAGTCCTTGCCCGAGCCTATCGGCCAGTTCATGGGATATGTGCTTATGCCCAGGATGCTTTCTATGTTATCAAGAAGTTCAAACGGATCCATTGCCTGTCTGTCCATTTTATTGATAAACGTAAAAATAGGTATATGTCTTCTGACACACACCTTAAAAAGCTTTATGGTCTGTTGCTCAACACCCTTTGACGCATCAATTACCATTACGGCACAGTCAGCAGCCATAAGTGTTCTATATGTATCCTCAGAGAAGTCTTCGTGTCCAGGAGTATCCAGAATATTTACGCAGTATCCTTCATATTCAAACTGCATAACGGATGACGTAACCGAAATACCTCTCTGCTTCTCTATCTCCATCCAGTCGGAAACTGCAGTCTTTCCGGTTTTTCTTCCCTTAACGGAGCCTGCCGTGGAAATGGCGCCGCCATATAAAAGAAATTTCTCGGTAAGTGTTGTCTTTCCGGCATCGGGATGTGAAATAATTGCAAACGTACGTCTTCTTTGAATCTCTTCTTTTAAGTCTGACATTTACGCATCCTCGTTAAGAGCAAAATCATATTCAACTTCCGACTTTGCATCTATTCTTCTGAACACGTTAACTGCCCTGTTAAGAATATCGGTAAAATCTTCCGGATTAGCTTCGACGGAAAGTATACTCTGCTCCGTAAATTCAGCTTTAATTACTTTATCAATCTGAGCAAGCTCCTCGTTTATCTTCTTAATATTCTCTTCATTTATACGGCTTGCTGCCATTTTCACATTGTAATATCTTGTCATAATTGATCCTTTCAATACTTTTTCCGATTATTATAGCAAAGGAATGCAAATTATAAAACATTTGTGTTATTTATGATAAAATAAAAGTTAACATTTAACCTTGAAGGAGATCATATGATTAATATTTCTAAACTGGAAAACAAAGATAATCGTGAGTTTATCTCAGATGAGATTCAGGTCCTTTCCGATATTTTAGAGACCACCACACGCAGAATCTGCGGTGATGAGATTATGGACACAATAAATGAACTTACGGTTCTTTCAGCTTCCGAACAATATGAAGAACTTGAAAAGATGATATCCTCTCTTGATAACACGCAGATGGATATCATATCCAGATATTTCTCAATACTTCCTCTCCTTATTAATATTACTGAAGACGTAGGTCTTGCGGCAGAAGTTAATTACCGCAACAACATGGGAGAAGATTATCTGGGAAAGATATCAAGTGCAATTGAAAAAACATCCCTTAGAGATGACGCAAAAGATATACTTGAACACTTAAACGTCGTTCCCGTGCTTACCGCTCACCCTACCCAGGTTCAGAGAAAAACGGTTCTTAATCTGACCGATAAGATTCATGCACTGCTTCGCAAATATCGTGACGTAAAGAAAGGCATGATAAATGAGGAGGAGTGGTTTAATGAGCTCCACAGAAATGTCGGTCTGATGATGCAGACCGATATAATTCGCGACCAAAAAATAAAAGTAAAAAACGAGATAACTAACGTTAC
>CAJOLA010000015.1 GCA_905235275.1 uncultured Lachnospiraceae bacterium | reverse complement strand
CTAAAAGAGGAGGAATTTTTCTCAGACAATAGTCGTTTCGTTCGCATAACGATTCGGTCGGTCTTAATTCTTTGACCCGAATCCCAATGTTCATCAAAGTAAATTCTGGCATGCTGATTTGCGCGAACCGAATGCGCGCACGGGTCCCTAAAGCGTTGACGGAACTTTTCGGGCTTAGGCTTTTCCTCATATAACGATTCGGTTAGTCTTAATTCTTTGACCCGAAGCCCGATTCGGCGAAGCAAATATCGGCGTGCTGATTTGCACAAACCGAATGCGCGCACGGGCCCCGGGCGATGACAGAATTCTCAAGTACAGGCTTTCGGTGACGTATGAGCCTCCCGAGATTCCATTAGCCCATCAGCTTTGCGACAAGCTTAACGCAGTCGGCGGCGTCTTTTGAATATCCGTCGGCACCGATTTCGGTGGCGTAGGATTCGGTGATGGCGGCGCCGCCGATGATGATTTTGGCGCGGCAGCCGCGTTCGCCGGCGAGTTCGACGACGTCCTTCATGCGAACCATGGTGGTGGTCATGAGGGCGGAGAGACCGATGATGTCGGCGTCTTCTTTGATGGCGGTGTCGACGATTACGTCGGCCGGGACGTCTTTGCCGAGGTCGATGACGGTGTAACCGTAGTTTTTGAGCATAAGTGCGACAAGGTTTTTGCCGATGTCGTGCACGTCGCCCTCGACGGTTGCGATTACGACTTTGCCTTTGGATTCGCCGGGGCCGTCTTTTGCAAGAAGAGGTTCAAGGTAGCCGATTGCGGTTTCCATAGCGTTTGCAGAGGCGATCAGCTGCGGGAGGAAGTAAGCCTTTTTCTCGAAGAATTCGCCAACCTTATTGATGGCGGGGATGAGCTGGTTGTTAATGATGTCACCGGGGGTTTCGCCCGCATCAATAGCCTTCTTTGCGATTGATACAATGGTTTCCTTATCGCCGTCAAGCACGGCTTTAAAGACGGGATGAAGGTTCTCGTCTCTTTTTGGTGATTTGCTTTTTGAGGTTGTGACGTTTACCGGTGTTTGCTCGGGTAAATGTTCTTCGTAATAATTAATTCTGTTTATGTATCTGATGTCAGAGCCTGTCCGGTTAAGAAGCATATCGGTTGCAAAAGCTGTATTCATCAGAAGATCCTGCTCGGGATTTGCGATTGCCATCGTAAGTCCGTTTGCGATACTGAGTGCCAGGAAAGAGGAGTTAACGAAGCTCCTCTGAGGCAGTCCGAAGGAAATGTTGGAGAGTCCGCAAACGGTCGCAAGTCCCAGGTCGTTTTTGCAATGAGCAAATGTATCAAGGCATGAAAGGGCTGCATTCGGGTCGGCACCGACAGTGGCGGCAAGTGCATCCACGATGATGTCTTCCTTTGCAAAGCCCGCGGCATATAATTTGTCCAGTGCGTCGTGTAAAATTTCATGCTTCTTTTCGGTCGTTTCGGGTATGCCCTCGTCGGTAAGCGGAAGCAGTATGAACATTGCGCCGTATTTGGCGGCAACGGGAACAAGTGCTTCGAACTTCTCCTTTTCACACGAGATGGAGTTTATCAGCGCACGTCCGGGATAGACTCTGAGCGCGGCTTCAATGACCTCAGGATAGCTGGAATCTATGCAGAGAGGGCAGTTGCTGACAAGACTTACTTCATTTATGGCATTAAGCATCATTTCCTTTTCGTCAATGCCGTTGGTTCCCATGTTGATATCAAGGATATCGGCTCCGCTTTGTTCCTGCTTTTCGGCCATTTCACGCACAAGCTCAAGACTTCCGCAGCGAAGCTGTTCCTGAAGTGCCTTTTTGCCGGTGGGGTTTATGCGCTCTCCGATAATGGTAAATTTCTCGCCCGGAAGTATTTCAGAGACCTTTCGCTCGGAAGATACGATGCGCCTCTTTTCGGTTCTTATCGGAAGCGGTGTGACATCCTTTGCCATTTGGCTGAGCTGTCTGATGTGCTCGGGTGTTGTTCCGCAGCATCCGCCGACAATGCGCGCACCGCTAAGTAAGAGATCTTTAGTGCCGCGGGTGAATTCCTCGGGCGTCATGTCATAGACGGTTTTGCCGTTTTTAAGCTCAGGGAGACCGTTATTTGCCTTTGCGATAATCGGGACATTTGCATGCATATACATCGTATCGATGAGCTGTGTCATCGTGTCCGGTCCGTGGCCGCAGTTTATTCCGACCGCATCTGCTCCGAGTCCTTCCAAAACCACGGGTACGACCTCCGGTGGCGTTCCGAAAAGCGTGCGGCCGTCAGATTCGAATGTCAGCGTGGCCATTATCGGGAGATTGCAAAGCTCGCGGATTGCTATGATTGCGGCTCTCGTCTCGTTTAAGCTCAACATCGTTTCGATTACGAAAAGATCAACCCCGGCATCTATGAGGATTTGCGCCTGTTCCTTATATGTGTCGACCGCTTCTTCAAAAGGCATATCACCGACCGGCGCAAGCTGCCTTCCGGTCATGGTGATGTCTCCGCACACGTAAGCCCTGCCCTGTGCGGCCTTTTTTGAAAGCGCGACAAGCTCCGTGTTCATGCGCACGATTTCATCCTCCAGCCCGTATTCGGCAAGCTTAATGCGATTGCATCCGAAGGTGGGAGTGTAGAGGAAATTACTGCCGGCATCAACATATTCCTTTTGTAAGCTGACAAGCGTGTCGGGATTTTCAAGAATCCATTTTTCCGGACATACGCCTGAGGGAAGCCCCTTGTTTTGAAGGTTGCTTCCCGTCGCTCCGTCAAGAATAAGTATTTTTTCTTCTGCAAGTTTCCTGAATTCTTCTCTTTTCATTTGTCCTCCGTTTTTAAATGCATACCTTTAAAAATTCATGTTCTTTATATACAGGCTTTGAAAATCACTGTCCTCAGCAAGATTTATCTCTCTTGAAATGTCTATTATCCTGTAAAAGTTTTTTCTCGCATCCTTATCCGAAAGATACTTAACAACTCCGTCAAGAGACGAGTTGCCGACACTTTCGCATTTTTTCTCCCAAAGATAGGGTATGATTCCCGTTTTGGATGCATCACGTATATTCAGATTCTGACCGAAGCCGCCCGCAAGATAGAGCTTTTCAACGGTTTTAATGTCCGCCTTTTGCAAAAGCACCTCAAGACCTGCTCTTATCGCACCTTTTGCAAGCTGGAATTCCCTGATGTCTTCCTGCGAAATGTTAACGCCCTTATAGAAAGTAAATCCGGACAGGAAGTAATTTTCATTAAATTTCCCCGTGCTGTCTATTATGTCATTCTGCAGGAACGTCGATACCGCGCTCACAAGCCCCGAACCGCAAATTCCCTCGGGAATTCGGTTATCGATGGTCTTTACGTAGCATTTCTTTAATCTCCGCATTATATATGGCTCCGGGAATACCCGGGATTCCGCACGATATATGTCCGCCTTCGAATGCCGGACCGGCGGAAGCGGCCGTTATGTAAATGGTTTTATTGTGCAAAAGCGCGATTTCACTGTTCGTTCCAAGATCGATAAATGCCATGTCATCCGTGGAATTCCCGAATCCGTGTACGTAGAGGCCTGCGGCGATATCCGATCCGACAAAAGGACCGATTCCCGGAAGCGTTTCGAAGACGCATTTGTCGGAAAAGAATCTGGAAGGGCCGTTTTCGGTGAAGAACTCTGCGGGAGTTAAGCGTGCGGCTGCAAGTGAATGTGCTTTAAAAGGAGCTTTGCCAAGTCCGTCGCACGGATATCCGAGCAGGATATGATTCATAACCGTATTGCAGGCGATGACTATTCTTCGAACCTTTACATATGCCTCGGGCTGTCTTACGAAGAATTTTTCACCGATTGAGACAATGTCTTTTTCGATAAGCTTTTTTAAAAGATGCGCGTTGCCGGAAGTGGCTGCGCGAATCCTGCTTATGACATCCTGTCCGAGAGACCTTTGTGAATTGACGCATGTCACGGTGTCTATAACCTGTCCGGTCGTGATGTCCGTAAGAGCGGCGGCAATGGTGGTGGTTCCGATATCGATTGCAACTCCGAATTCATGCGTAAAGTCGGGCTTTTCGGGAGTGACATCCCCGGAAACGGTACCTTTTTCCACCTTTATATCTTCATTTACCGGTGAAGGTATTGAAATGCGCACCGGAGTCTCCGGTACGGCCCGACACGCCAGACGGATATTGTCGTTGATCTCATCAATACTCAGGAAAGCCTTATCTTCGTTGGTCGCAGGCAGATTCCCCGCAACTACCTTGATCCTGCAATTCCCGCAGGTTCCCTGTCCGCCGCACGGCAGAGCTATATTTACATGATTGTTGTAAAGATAATCGGAAATACGAATGCCGGGGGGGCAAACGATTTGTTTTTGTGAAAAATCAGTGTTCCCCATTAATAAATTTCGTCCTTAAAATTTTATGAAAATATTATAACACTAAACGCATGTAAATCTTTTAAAATTTACGAAAATAGGATAGAATGTAGGGCAAAGTATAAATTTGAAAGGTTTGTTAAAAATGATCAGAAAACTTCTGACCTTTTTTTTGATATTTATTTTTGGCACATTGACGTCACTGCTGTTTGCCGTGAACGCAAAAGCGGAGGTTTCTCCGATCAGGGGACATCACAGCATGCCGTCCATAGGAACTGTTAAGGCGCTTGTTATAAGAGTTGGATTTGAGGATTATCCTTTATACGAGAAGGATACGGAGTCTTCCGAAGAGGCATCTGATACGACATCTGCAACCGATGATCAGACGCAGGGCACAGCTAAAGAGAATGATACGGAAACGGCCGAAACGGATACCCCGGATACGCAGGATTCCGATACCGGAAACGCTGAATCCACGCAGGGAACTGAGGCTGAAAGTGATACAGAGTCATCTGAAGAGGCGGATACCACTACGGCTTCGGGAGATGCCGCTAACGCCGGGGATTCGGATACATCGGGAGAATCAGGCGATCCTGCAGGTATGAAAGATTCAAAATATATCCTGTCTCGCGCCGACATAGAAGATTATTTTATGGGTACTAAGCCCTCGTCTGCCGAGGAATATCCGTATGAGAGTCTGTCTGATTATTACAGAAGATCGTCTTACGGGAAGTTAAAAATCGAGCTTGGAGATATAATCGACTACACGTGCGATAATAAGAGAGACTATTATGAAGCGGGGGAGCCCGGCGCGGGAGAAATAAAGCTCATAAAGGAGCTTCTTGCCTATCTTGACGGTAAAGTGGATCTTTCCGATTACGACAGTGACAAAGACGGGGTTGCCGATGCCGTTTATATTTTTTACGGTGATAAACCCGGTCCGTCTCTTGATATGACATTTAAGCCTCATTGCAGGAATGCCACTTCCGACGGCTTATCACTTAACGGAACGAAATTAACGCATTACGCAATGGTCGGGCTTGACGAGAAGAGTATTCTGATGCATGAGACGGGGCATTTGCTCGGACTTCCCGATTACTACAGTAAAGCCGACGGATTCGCTCTTTTTGGTACAAGCGACATGATGTACGATAACAGTGGTGACCACAACGGGTTTTCCAAGTGGATACTCGGATGGCTGACTGATGAGAATGTACTTTTTCTCGATAAGAATGACGCCGGAAAACATATAACTCTGACTCCGATTGATTCTTTGGAGTGCGATGGAAAGAAGCTTGCCATTTTATCCAATCCCAAGTCGAAGAATCCTTACGGCAGATATTTGCTTGTCGAATATGTGAGTGCCGAAAATGACATGGCTGAGTTGGTTGGCGGGACATTCCCTGAGGGCTTCCGCGTATTCAGAGTGGATGCGGGGTTAAAGGACGGTTTTTTTATCAGGAATAACGATTATTATGACACGGCCCTGTTGCAGGTTATAAATCACGACTACACCTTAATTTATGACAGCATATACAGAGAAGGAATGGAGCTTACACCGTTTACCGATCCGTCATCGTCATACAGTGACGGAACATATACGGGATTCTTTTTGATAGACTTTAATACGGGCACTAAGAGAACATTTAAGCTTGACTACATGGAAAAGCCGGTTGAAAGTACGGCTCGGGAAACCGGGAAAAGGATTAACTCTGCCGATACCGGTGATGAGAATGATATGAATTGGTATTTATTATTGGCTCCCGTAGTGATATTATGTGTTTTGATGTATCTTAGGAAAAAGGAAGGAAAAATATAATGGCCGCAACAGATTCGCAGATAGGTATTGCAAAAAAGCTTGAAGGTGCGCGAGGTCTTGTGTCTGACGCAAGATATAACGAGGCAAAGACGCTTCTTGAGAATACCATAGCCAAGGTTGAGGATTCCGATGATTTTACGCCGGGTGAATGCTTCGAGTTTTCCGGTCCTATAGAGCAGATTTTGTATATCCACAGGAATGCCGCAACGGAGCCGCCCAAGCAGGCGGCAGAGCCCGTTGCTTCACTGTATACGACATACGGCAAGCTTTTGCTGGGACTCGGAGAGAGCTTTCAGGCAAGAGAGGCATTCGATACGGCACTTGAATATAATCCCGTAAGTGCAACCATTCAGCTTGAGAGAGCGGAAGCCTGCAGAATCGAAGGTGACATGGACCGTTTCTTTGAGGAGAATATAAAAGTATTTCCCGATGTTCATGATTCGGCAGATCTTGCAAGAATTTACGGGAATCTCGGGTTTTACTACGTCGAGAAAGAGATGTGGAAGGAAGCCATGGGATGTTATCTTATGAGCCTTCATTACGACAGTAAGAATGAGGATGCCAAGAAAGAGATAGCTTACATCCAGGAACAGACCAAAGGTGAGGCGGGAGTTCCGTCCATCGATGAATTCCGCGAGGTTGCAAGTAAACATGATATACCCGTCGGACCAAGCGATGAGGTGGTAGGAATCGCAGCCTCTTACGGTCACAAGGCTTTAAGCGACGGAAGAAAAGACGTGGCTCATTATTTTTTACGTATAGTATTTGATCTTACGGGTGACGAAGAGATATATAATACCCTGGAGAAGATTGAACAGGAGATGTCGACGGAGGAGTAAATGGCAGTACTAATATTTATTCTTGCCCTGATTGTTATAATTTACGGCATATACGTAACGGTTACGGGAGTGTTTGCATTTACTAAGAACAGAACCGTAATCCATGAATTTAAACCGTTGACAAGATTTGCGGTTTTGATTCCCGCAAGGAATGAAGGGGAAGTAATCGCAAGTCTTATCAACAGTCTTAAAAGAGAAAATTATCCGCCCGAATTATTCGATGTCTATGCGTTGATTAACAACTGCAACGATAACACGCCTGAGGTGGCTAAAGAATGCGGGGCGAATATCATGCATATGTCGCCGTCCGTGACATGCAAGGGTGACGTTTTAAAGGAAGCCTTTGCCAGACTTTCGGCAAGGGGTTACGATGCATTCGTCATCTTTGATGCCGACAATGTCGTTCATCCGGACTTCCTGATGAAGATGAATAATATTTATCAGAGCGGATACGAGGTTGCTCAGGGACGCAAGGATACCAAGAATATGAGTGATAACTGGATAAGCGCAAGTTATTCCATATTCTATAATTTGCAGAACTTCTTTTTTAACAAAGCAAGAACACACATAAAAGCCTCGGCAACCATTAACGGTACGGGCTTTATGGTATCCGACAGTCTTGTGCGTGACGGATTTAATCCGCTTTCGATTACCGAGGATATTGAGCTTTCCATTATGTGTATTCTAAAGGGGCACAGGGTAGTTTACTGTGATGATGCCATAACATATGATGAACAGCCGACGGAATTTAAGGCTGCATGGCATCAGCGAAAGCGGTGGTCGAAGGGTATCATGCAGTGCACGGGTATCTATTCGGGAAGACTCCTGTCAAGATTTTTCAAAGAAAAAGATTTCAGCAGTCTCGATAAGATATTCTTTATGATATCGCCTTTCATGCAGGTATTTGCGACGCTCCCGGTCATATTACTGATACTTACATCCGCATTTAATCTTGCCGATGAATCATTTATTCACAGCACCTTGCTTACGACGGCAGTCGGCTTCGTGTTCGGATACATCGTTATGGTCGGTGTATGCATATTTACGGTCGGCTGGTATCGGCAGGATTTAAAGGGAAGTCTCGGAGGAATATTTTTATTTATTGTATTCATGTTCACATGGATTCCGATTAATATAGTTTGCATTTTTAAAAAGAAAAATTTCAATTGGGTTCCCGTCAGACATTGCAGAAATGTCGACGCGAACGCCCTGTATTACAGGTCTAAGACTTAAGGCTTTTGGAGGTTTACAGATGAAAAGAAAAACAGCAATTTTAATGGCAGCAGCTTCTTTATCAGTAGCATTTCTTGCAGGATGCTCAGGAGACGACAATAAACCCGAAGAAAAGGAGACGCAGGTAGAAACAACTTCCGGTGTTGATGAAGTGGGACACGTAACCGAAGAAGACGGTTATAAAAAAGTTCTTGAATATATCAATAAGGACTTTAATAAGTCCGACGAGAGCGGAACCTTTGAATTTACCATAAAAAGCGTTCGTCTTGAGTCTTTAACGGCATCAACGGATGTTGCCGCAAGAACATACGGTGTTGAAAAGGAAACGGAATCATCCGTTCTTACGCTTGATTTGTCAGGTATAAACAATGGTGACAGAACCGTTAACTGCTACATAAGCCAGGCAACTCTGACTACCGACAAAGGAGTTACCGTTGAACCCAAGGCTTTGCTTGGCAAATATATCGACGGCCATTTTGAATATAATGTGCTCAAGGAAGGAACGAATGTGTATGTCTTCCCGGGCATTAAGCCAAGTGAGATCAACAATCTGACATTTGAGGTCGCAGCACCCAAGAACAATGACTTCAAAGAAGTCGGTGACCCGATTGAATTGGAATTTAGCTTAAGATAAAAAAAACAAGCTCTGAAGCGCATTTGCTTCAGAGCTTAAATTTTATTAACAACAAACCGTAATCACCCAAGTTAATTTATAGAGAGAAAAATTTTAAAAGTTTTAGCGCCCGTCTGTTAGGTGGACGGGCATTTTTGCGTTTGTTTGAGTTTTGTTGTTCATCGTTGATTGTCGGTACGCCTCCCGACATGGTTTATACTATAATATATTTGTGTCATAAATATGGAAAAATCCTAAAAGTAGTCTTTTGTTTATTAATAAATTATGAATAAAGCGGCTCCAAAGTATTTTTAAATAATTAGCATATGATATAATTATTGAAAATAAGCATAACAGAGAGGGTTTTCATGGATAAGAAGGAATTAAGAGAAGAGATAGTTTACTACTTCAAAAAACAATATGAATTAGGGATGCTTAATACGTTTGAGGGAAATCTTTCGGCATTCTGCGAGGATACGGAAACGGTACTTATCACGCCCACTCAGCAGGACAAAGAAAAGATAACTCCCGACATGATTCTGGAAGTGGATATGCAGGGCAATATGATTGAAGAATCGGAGTTTAAACCGTCATCCGAACTGATGATGCATCTTGAGATTTACAGGCTGCGTCCCGATATCAAATGCGTGCTTCATAATCACAGCGCATATGCCACGGCTTTTGCACTCGTAGGGCGTCCTCTGGCTAATGACATGGCAGAGAGCTTCATGTATTACGGCGGCGACATTCCCGTCTGCCCGTACGGAAGACCGGGAACGGATGATGTGTTCAAGGACTTCAAAAAATTCTTTGTGGACAGAGACAAGGATGTTTTGCTTCTTGCAAACCACGGTCTCGTTGCATGCGGTAAGAGCGTAAGCGATGCGTTCAACAGGGCGGAAGCGGTTGAGAAGCTTGCAAAGATTACCATATTGTCAGAGACTCTCGGCCCCGATAATCCGCTCAGCGCCGTCGAAAAAGAAGCGCTGCTTGATTTTTATAAGAGCCGCAGAAACTCAAGTTCAACATTCTTAAAATAAAGGACTGGCCCTATGAATCGTTTTGAAAAATATTTTTTAATGAATGAGGAAGACGTTGCCGATTATGTAAGATTTAAGCTGCCGGATTTTTTTGCATCCGATGCGAAGCTTACCTGCAAAGAAATTGGTGACGGGAATTTAAATTATGTTTTCAGAGTAACGGATGATCTTTCGGGAAAGACCATAATCGTTAAGCAGGCAGGTGAGGAGCTTCGAATCTCAAAGGAGATGCACGTGTCAACCGACAGAGGGCGCATAGAGGCAAGGATTCTTGGCATACAGAACAAATACGCGCCGGGGTACGTGCCTGAAGTTTACTCCTACGATGCCGTGATGTGTGCGATACTCATGGAGGACATGATCGGTCATAAGATGATGAGAACGGCGCTTATCGACCATGATATTTTCCCTGAATTTGCCGGGCAGATATCGACATTTCTTGTGAATACGCTTCTTCTTACAAGCGATGTGTGCATGGACCACAAGGAAAAGGAGAGGCTTACCGCGGAGTTTGTAAATCCCGACCTTTGCGAGATTACACATGACCTTGTATATACGGAGCCCTTCATTAATGACAAAGGTCGAAACATCGTCTTTGAACCGATGAAGGAATTCGTCGAAAAGAATATCTACGCCGATGAGGATCTGCACCTTGCGGCAGCGGCGCTTAAATTCGACTTTATGACGAATGCCCAGGCGCTCATTCACGGAGACCTGCATACCGGTTCCGTATTCATTAATAAAGAGCATATTTATGTGTTTGATCCCGAGTTTGCATTTTTCGGGCCGATGGGATACGACATCGGGAATATCATAGCAAACATGCTCTTTGCGCACTTCAACGGTATTGAGACTATTGAAGACGAGACAGAAAGGCAAAGGTTTACCGACTGGACGCTTTCGTGCGTGCAGGACATTCCCGACATGTTTATCGAAAAGTACGCGGGAGTCTTTGATGGAAACGTAAAGGACCCGATGGCAAAGACACTTAAGTTTAAGCAGAGATATCTCGAAGGTATCCTTAAGTCGACGGCGGGAGTTACGGGACTGGAGCTTACAAGGCGAATAGTGGGAATGGCAAAGGTTAAGGACATCACCTGCATCGCCGATGAGAAGAAAAGAGTTCACGCCGAGACGGCTCTTCTTACCATAGCGAAGAGGCTTATCCTTGATTCCGGCAAATTTATTTGCGGAAGCGATTACATTTCACTTGTAAATGATACAATCAGAAAAATCGGAGAATAATTATGGGAGCAGACATCAGAGATATTGATACGGTCAGATTAAATGAAACGGAGGATGCGATTGAGATTATCGACCAGACGCTTCTTCCCGAAAAGATTGAAGTTTTGTCGCTTGCAGACCAGCACGACATATGGCACGCGATTCATCTGCTTCAGGTAAGGGGAGCGCCTGCAATAGGAATCACGGCCGGGTTCGCACTCTACCTTGCGGCGCGTGAGATTGCGGGAGAGATGCTTTGCGATTCGTCAGGTCATGTGACTAAGAGCAGATTTTTTAAAAAACTGACTGAAGCAAAAGAATATCTTAACTCATCAAGACCTACGGCGGTCAATCTTTCATGGGCGCTAAACCGCGTTGAGGCAGCCGCAAAGGATTATTGTGATTCTCTTAAGTCGTGTGATATCGACAGCATAAAAGAGATGATCGACGTAATGAAAAATGAAGCGGTTGAGATTTATGAAGAAGACATACGGGTTTGCAAAAAGATAGGAGAGCATGCCTTAACTCTTGTGAATAAAGGTGACGGTCTCATCACGCACTGTAACGCCGGAAAGCTTGCGACAGTGCGCTACGGAACAGCCACATCCGTTATGTATCTCGGTCAGGAAAAGGGATATGACTTTAAGATATATTGCGATGAGACTAGACCGCTCCTTCAGGGCGCGAGACTTACGGCATTCGAGCTTGCGGCATCCGGGATGGATGTAACGCTTTTGTGCGACAACATGTCCGCATCCCTTATGAGTACCGGAAAGATTAATGCCGCATTTGTCGGATGCGACAGGGTGGCGGCAAACGGCGATACCGCTAATAAGATCGGTACATCCATGCTTGCGCTCGCCGCCAAGCGCAATAACGTTCCTTTTTATGTATGCGCCCCGACATCAACCATCGATATGAATACGAAGTCCGGAAAAGACATAGTTATCGAGCAAAGAGGCGCCGATGAGGTGACTCACATGTGGTACAAACACCCGGTAGCTCCCGACGGTATTAAGGTTTATAACCCTTCATTTGACGTGACGGATGCCGACCTCATAACGGGCATTATTACGGAAAAGGGCATAATAAAAGCCCCGTTTGAAAAGGGGCTTAAGGAATTATTCAAATAATCAGTGAGTTCCGGTCGAACCGAATCCGCCTGAGCCTCTAACCGTATCGTTTAGCTCATCGGCCTCATTAAAATCAGCAAAAAGATACGGGGTAAATACTATCTGCGCGATACGCTCTCCCCGTTCAAATGACACAGGCTCACTTCCGTGATTGTGAAGAGCCACCAAAATCTCGCCCCTGTAATCGGAGTCAATTACACCGACTTTGTTTGCGGGGGCGAGTCCTTTTTTGCAGGCAAGACCGCTTCTTGCATATATTAATCCGACAAGTCCTTCCGGTATCTCAAGAGCAAGGCCGGTATGAACCGGAACGGTTTCTCCCGGATTTACGGTGACCGTCTCGTCGGCACAGTAGAGATCCGCGCCTGCGGCAAAATCCGTGGCATATGCGGGTACGATGGCATTCGGGTCAAGCTTTTTGAAATTTATCTTTATTCTATCGGGCATATCAGTATCCTTCCTTTATGACGATTTCTCCGGACTTAAGTGAAGCCGGAACGTCAATTGTGCGCTGGTTTTCAGATCCTTTAAATTTAAGCATAAGATTCTTTTTTTCAAGAATGAACGGGCCGTCTACAATGACATCGATAAGCTCCACAAGCTCTCTTGTCTCGGAATGCTTCTTGCACATATCCTCCAGAATATCCTTATCGAATAAATATCCGGTAAAACACCATATGTCTTTTTTGGGATATGTCTTTTTTACTTCTTTAAGAAGCGGCAGAAGACCCTGTTGATTAACATATTCAAAGGGCTCACCTCCAAGAAGCGTAAGCCCCGTCACGTAATCGGGTGCAAGAGCGTCGATAATGGCTTGCACCGTATCGTCCGTGAAATTCTCACCGGCTTCAAAATCCCAGGAATTCTCGTTAAAGCAACCCTTGCAATGATGAGTACAACCGCTGACAAAAAGGGAGACTCTGACGCCCGGTCCGTTGGCTACGTCGGTTAATTTGAGCTCGCAATAATTCATAAAGAACACCTCATTTATTTATCATGGGTTTCAATGAAGATTATAGCATAATATTAACCGGGCAAAGGATATAATTTAGTGACTTTTTAAATAAAAACTGATAAAATAATTGAATAATATTTTTTAGGGAAAGGAGGATGATATCATGCCGGAAGCAACACTTACAAAACAACATGAATTTAAAGATCCGAGTGCGGGCATGAAGTTCGTGCCGCAGGATTTTACGTCTCCGGACGAATTATACAAAGAGCTTATCGATTCGATAAAAGCATATCATCCTTCTTCCGATATGAGCGATATCGAAAAAGCATATAATATCGCTAAGAACGCGCATGATGGACAGATGCGCAAGTCCGGTGAGCCTTATATCATTCACCCGCTTTGTGTATCCATCATTTTATCCCAGCTTGAGCTTGATAAAGAGACGATTATTGCGGGTCTTCTTCATGACGTGGTGGAAGATACCGTTATGACGCAGGAAGACCTGGAAAAAGAGTTCGGAAGCGAAGTGGCGCTTCTTGTGGACGGAGTTACGAAGCTGACAAGACTTAAGTATAAGCAGGACAAGCTCGAGCTTCAGGCAGAGAATCTGCGTAAGATGTTTATTGCCATGGCCAAGGATATCCGTGTCATCATGATTAAGCTTGCCGACAGGCTTCATAACATGCGCACTCTTCAGTACCAGAGTCCCGAGAAGCAGATTGAAAAGTCCAGAGAGACCATGGACATCTATTCTCCGCTGGCACACCGTCTCGGTATATCCAAGATCAAGGTAGAGCTTGACGACCTCTCAATGAAGTATCTCATGCCCGACGTCTATAAGAGCCTTGAGACACAGGTGAATGCCACAAGACCGGAGAGAGAGACCTTTATAGAGGACATTAAAAAAGAGATAGCCGGTCACATGAAGGACGCGGGTATTGAGGCAACCGTGAGTGGAAGGGTTAAGCATTATTTTTCCATCTACAGGAAGATGGTTAACCAAAATAAAACTCTTGACCAGATATACGATATTTTTGCGGCCCGAATCATAGTGGAGAGTGAGAAGGACTGCTATGCGGCGCTTGGTGTGATTCATGAGATGTATAAGCCGATTCCGGGACGTTTTAAGGATTACATCGCGATGCCAAAGCCCAATATGTATCAGTCGCTTCACACGACGCTCATATCCGGTGACGGTCAGCCCTTTGAAGTGCAGATCAGAACATACGATATGCACAGAACAGCTGAGTACGGAATCGCCGCCCACTGGAAGTATAAGGAGGGCAAGACCGGTAAGCAGACAAGCGACAGCGTTGAGGCTAAGCTTTCATGGCTTCGTGAGATTCTGGAATGGCAGCAGGAGATGTCCGATAATAAGGAGTTTATTGAGTCCGTCAAGTCGGATTTAAGTCTTTTCTCGGACAATGTTTACTGCTTTACGCCGTCAGGAGACGTGAAAAACCTGCCTGCAGGGTCATGTCCCGTGGATTTTGCGTATTCGATACACAGTGCCGTGGGTAATACCATGGTCGGAGCAAGGGTTAACGGACAGCTTGTAAATATCGACTACGTCATAAAAAACGGCGATCGAATCGAGATTATAACTTCTCAGAATTCGAAAGGTCCGAGCAGAGACTGGCTAAAGATTGTAAAGTCGACTCAGGCCAAGAACAAGATTAATCAATGGTTCAAGCGCGAGTACAAGGAAGAGAATATCACTCGCGGCCGTGAGATGATTACGGAATATTGCAAGTCCAAGAACATAAATCTTTCGGACATTACCAAGCCCGAATACGTGCAAAAGGCCGTCAATAAATACGGCTTCCGTGACTGGGATGCCATTCTTGCCGGCATCGGCCACGGCAGCATCAAGGAAGGCCAGGTTGTTAATAAGCTTGTCGAGGAATATGAGAAAGATAAGCGAAAGAACATAACCGATACAGAGATCGTAAAGGACATTAACGCCCAGGATGCCGATAAGATGATAAATATCCGCAAATTCGGTAATGCGGGCATTCTGATAAAGGGAGTGGGAGACGTCTCGGTACATCTTTCAAAATGCTGCCACCCGGTTCCGGGTGATGAGATTGTGGGTTATATTACCCGTGGACGAGGTATCACCATTCATCGAACCGACTGTTCAAATGTCCTTAATTTCCCGGAGACGGAAAGAAACCGCCTTATAGAGGCAGAGTGGATAGGCGAGCAGCAGCAGGGCAGCTTCGAGGCCAAGATTGACGTATTTGCCGAGAACCGAATCGGTCTTCTTATCGAACTTTCTCAGATTTTTACGGATGCAAAGATAGACGTTAAGTCCGTTAATGTCCGTATTAACAAAAAGAATCAGGCAACCATCAATTTCGGTTTTGAAGTTGCAGGAAAAGAGGAGTTGCGCAAGATAAACGAAAAGATCCGGGCAATTCCGGGAGTAATAGAGGTAACGCGTGGAAATTAAAAAAACTGACTTAAAACAGGTAATTACGGGTCCGATATCCAACAATGTCTTTTTGATAATTAATAAAGAAACAAACGAGAGCTTTGTGACGGATCCTTCATATAACGCCGAAAAGATTATTGAAATGATTGAAAACAGCGGCACGAAACTAAAGGGCATACTCTTAACACACGGACATTTCGATCACATTATGTCCGTTGATGCCTTAAAAGACAGGTACGAAGTTCCCGTTATTGCGGGAAGTGCCGAGAAAGAGCTGCTTGAGGAGGCCAATTTGAACATGTCCTGCAGGATGCGCTCCAATGCCATATCACTTACCGCGGACAGATATGTTGACGACGGTGATATAATTGAGCTGGCAGGCAAAAAGATAAAATGTATCTTTACGCCGGGGCATACTAAAGGAAGTGTATGTTGGTACCTTGAAGAAGATGCCATGCTTCTTTCCGGAGATACGCTTTTTTACGAATCGCACGGGCGTACGGAGTTTCCGACCGGAGACAGGGAACAGATGAAGCATTCATTGCTTGACATTCTGTTTAAGCTGCCGGACGATACCGAAGTATTTACGGGGCACGGCGAGTCCACTACAATCGGTTATGAGAAAAAGCATAACCTTCTGTTTTATGAGTAATGCAAAGGAGAGATTTAAGTGGAATTTTTAAAAGATTTAAACATGCTGACGGTTGTGCTGAGAATTGCCATGGCCATAGCGGCAGGCGGTGTGCTGGGCCTTGAACGAAAAAGAGCGCAGCAGGTGGCAGGTATGCGTACATACATGCTTATTTGCACGGGCGCGGCTGTCGTCAGCATGATTTCACAATACATGTACAACTATTTTACGGAGTCACATCCCGATGCCGAGCGACTCGGAGCCCAGGTAATCAGCGGTTCAGCAGTACTTGCCGCACTTGTTGTTGCCAAGGGAGGTATCATTAAGGGACTTACAACCGCCGTGGAGATGTGGGCGAGTGCCTGTATAGGTCTTGCCATCGGTATAGGTTTTTACTGGGGAGGAATAATCGGTACAGTGGCGGTATATCTGGTAATGACCGTATTTTACAGAATTGAGACGAATGCGGTCATGAAAAGAGCACCCATCAGGCTTTATATTACCGCTAAGAACAGGCAAAGCATTATAAATGCGACTCAGGAGCTTGGATCAATGGGGATTGAGATTCATGATGTAAGCATCGAAAGCGAAAGCGAAAGCGATGATTTACTCGGGATTTTAAAAGACAAGGATTTGTCGACAATTCTTGGCACCATAACACTCCAAACCAAAGAATACAAACAGGACGATATAATTGCCAAGGTGCTTTCGGTTGAAGGCATTAAGAGTGCCAGATATCAGGTATAAGATTAATGATTAAAAAAGTAATTATTATTTTAAATGACGATGAATTTTATGATGACGCGCAATTGCTTGCGCGTTCATTTTTTGCCCGCGCTTCAGTTGAGAGAGTAAAGGAAGAAAGGAAAGAATCAGGATTCGTTCCGCAAAAAACGGTCGAGATATCTTCGGACGGCGAGACCGTTTACTTAAGACTTGACGGACTTGTGCCGAGTGTGGGCTCCATGAGCCTTACCAGAGGTCAAATTCATGACATTTTTAAAAGGGCAATGTATAAGGATATATCGGCATCGACCGGTATTACGCTGCCGTGGGGGTTTCTTACGGGAGTTAAGCCCGCAAAGAGAATTACCGAGATTTTAAAGAAGAATCCGAATATAGATGAAGAGACGGCAAGAAGGAAGTTCGAGGCGGCCTATATGGTGCGCCCCGACAAATCAAGGCTTGCATATGAAGTCGCCAAAAACGAAGAAAAGATACTTACCGCGCTCCATAAGGAGAGGGATTTTTCGATATATCTCGGTATTCCGTTTTGCCCGAGTGTATGCAGCTATTGTTCGTTCGGTTCGCTGCCCGTAAACTCGGTAAGTGAGGCGGACATTGAAAGCTATATAGATGCCTTATGTTACGAAATAAAAGAAGTCGCACGCATGACGCGGGACAAATACAGCGGTCTCGGAGCGGTATATATCGGCGGAGGTACGCCAATCACTCTTGGAGAGCCTCATTTGGAAAGAGTTTTGGATACGTTTATTTCCGAATTCGGCGTGGAAAATGCATTGGAATTTACGGTTGAGGCGGGGCGTCCCGACGCATTTACGAAAGCTAAGCTAAAGCTTCTTAAAGAAAAAGGCGTAACAAGGATTTCCGTTAATCCCCAAAGCATGAATGAGGCGACACTTAAGCGGATAGGAAGGAATCATACGACTGAGGACGTGCGGGATGCCTTTAAGCTTGCAAGAGACTTAGGCTTTGATAATATCAATACCGACATTATCCTGGCACTCCCCGGTGAAGGTCCGAAGGAAGTGGCAGAGACGGCTGAAGAGATAAGAGCACTTGCGCCTGAGAGCCTGACCGTTCATTCCCTTGCCATCAAGCGCGCGGCGGCAATGGATAATAAATCGCTGCCCGCAGATCTTACGGCAGAGGATATGGAGAAAATGACGGCCGAGACCGTAAGACTTGCAGATGAGCTGGAAATGCAGCCTTATTATATGTACCGGCAGCAGAATATGGCGGGAAACCTTGAAAATGTCGGATATGCGAAGGAAGGCAGGGAATGCCTGTATAACATCGTGATTATGGAAGAGGTACAGGATATTATCGCACTCGGGTGCGGTGCTTCGTCAAAATTTATCTTCGATGACGGCAGGATAGAAAGAGCCGTTAATGTTAAGAGTCTTAAGGATTACATTGAAAGAACAGATGAAATGATTGAAAGAAAACGCCGATTATTATAAAATAATTCTTAATGTAAATTTTTGGAAAAGAATTCGGAGGGTGCTATGTCTGAATCCATGGAAGGGTTAAAAAGATCATGCCGATGTGCGGAACTGGATACTTCACATATTGGTGAAGAAGTAACCGTAATGGGATGGATACAAAAAAGAAGAAATCTGGGAACGATTATTTTCGTCGATCTCAGGGACAGAAGCGGTCTGCTTCAGATATTATTCGACGAGACCAAGCTTAGTAAGGAGAATTTCGATAAGGCTTACGGCCTTCGTTCGGAATTTGTTATAGCCGTAACCGGAAAGGTGGAAAAGAGAAGCGGTGAGGTTAATCCGAACCTTAAGACGGGCGAGATAGAGATAGTGGCGGAGGATTTAAGAATCCTCTCGGAATCCGACACACCGCCTTTTCCGATTGAGCCGGGAATTGATACGAATGAGGAGGTGCGCTTAAGATACAGAACGCTTGATTTAAGACGTGCCGACATACAGTCAAACCTTATCATGCGAAGCCGCGTAACTCAGTACATGAGGAATTTCCTTATGGATGAGGGATTTCTTGAGATAGAGACGCCGATGCTTACCAAAAGTACACCGGAAGGCGCAAGAGATTATCTCGTGCCAAGTCGCGTGCATCAGGGAAGATTCTACGCGCTCCCGCAGTCTCCGCAGCTTTTCAAGCAGATGCTTATGGTGTCCGGATATGACAGATATATGCAGATTGCAAGATGCTTCAGGGATGAGGACTTAAGAGCCGACAGACAGCCGGAATTCACCCAGATGGATATGGAGATGTCCTTCGTTAATGAAGAAGACGTAATGGACGTGACACAGCGTCTGATAGCCGGAATCTTCAAGGAGATTCTTAACGTGGACGTGCAGCTTCCGATTGAGCGCATGACCTGGAAAGAGGCGATGGAGCGTTTCGGCTCCGACAAGCCCGATATTAGATTCGGTATGGAGCTTAAGGATGTATCCGACATAGTTAAGGATTGTGAGTTCGGAGTTTTTACAGGCGCCATAGAGGCGGGCGGAAGCGTTCGTGCGATTAATGCCGAGGGCTTCGGTGATATGTCCAGAAAGCAGATAGATGCGTTGGTGGATTTTGCAAAAGGATGTGAGGCAAAGGGCCTTGCTTATATCCAGCTTACGCCTGAGGGCGAGGTTAAGTCTTCATTTGCAAAATTCATGAAAGAAGAGGAGATGGATGCTTTAATAAAAGCGCTTAATGGCAAGAACGGAGACCTTCTTCTTTTTGCGGCAGACAGGGATAAAATCGTATTTAACGTGTTAGGAGCGTTAAGACTTGAGCTTGCCGACAGAAAAGGTTTAAGAAAGCCCGATGAATACAGATTCCTCTGGGTTACGGAATTCCCGCAGTTCGAGTGGTCGGACGAAGAGGAGAGATTCGTTGCTATGCATCATCCGTTTACCATGCCCATGGAAAGCGACATCGACAAGCTTGACACCGATCTCGGTGCGGTACGCGCCGTTGCCTATGACATAGTGCTTAACGGTATCGAGCTTGGCGGCGGAAGTGTTCGTATCCATCAGGCGGATGTACAGGAGAAGATGTTTAAGGCGCTCGGAATCTCCGAGGATAAGGCAAATGAAAAGTTCGGCTTTCTGCTTGAAGCATTTAAGTACGGCGTTCCGCCTCACGCGGGTCTTGCAATCGGTCTGGACAGACTGATTATGCTTATGACCGGTGCGGACAGCATTAGAGACGTAATCGCATTTCCTAAGGTTAAGGACGCATCCTGCCTTCTTACGGAAGCGCCTGACAGCGTTGATGAGAAACAGCTTGATGAACTTGGAATAAAGGTGGTAAAAGATGCCGATACTGAGTAAAGAAGATACAGCAAAGGTTAAGGAATACGAGGAATTCGTGAAGAATTCCCCGTTTACTCATGCCATGCAGGCACCCGCATGGGCAAAGGTAAAGAATAACTGGATCAGCGAATATGTTTATCTTGAAGAAGACGGTAAGATTACTGCAGCCATGTCGGTGCTTGGCATAAAAGCCGTTGATGATAAGACGTTTCTTTATGCGCCGAGAGGTCCCGTATCTGACTTTTATGACATTGAAACTACAAAGAAGTTAATTGAAGAGGCGAAGCCGTTATTTGAAAAGCATAACGCCTTTTTGCTCAGAATGGATCCGTGCGTAAGAGACGATAAGGAGCTTCTTAAGAAGTACAGGGATGAGGGCTTTGCTTTCAGAAACGACGAGACGGAGATTCATTCATTTTCCAATCCGAGATATGAGATAATGCTGACGATTAAGGACAAAACTCCCGATGAGATAAAGTCGGGATTTAATTCCATGACAAAGCGCCATATCAAGGCATCGGAAAAGAACGGAGTCATTAATAAATGGGGAAGATCTCAGGAAGAGATTGACACATTTTTTAAGCTGCACAAGGTTATGGCCGAAAGACAGGGCATAACCTACAGACCGAAGGAGTATTTTGAAAGACTCGTGGATGCTTTCCCTGAGCTTCGCATCTACACATCCGAATACGAGGGCGAGATTATAGGCGCCATGATGGGGCTTCCATACGGTGACAGGATGTGGTACGTATACGGCGGAACGCAGACCATGCGCGGTGCGAAGGTGTCTCCGGGATATCTTCTTATATGGGATCTTATCCGCTGGGGAGTTGAGCTTGGGCTTGATTATTTCAATATGGGCGGTACATATTC
>CAJOLA010000014.1 GCA_905235275.1 uncultured Lachnospiraceae bacterium | reverse complement strand
AACGTTTGCTGAAAAATAATATTCATGGGTAAACTTAGGACCTTGAAGAAGTCCCAAAATATAAAAAGATGTACCGGCATCCAATCGTCGGATTTTACAGGGAAGCTTAATGAAGCGGTCGAAGCCATAAAGAAGGAATCGAGGAATAAGAGCCCCGGGCGCACTCACGTTTTGAAAATCATTATGTCGATTTTGCTTTGATGAACATTAGAAAACGCGGTCAAAGAATTAAGACCGACTGAATCGTTATGCGAACGGGGACGCGTACTGTCTGAGAAAAATTCTTTCTGCTTAAGGGTCCGAGCGCACTTGCGTTTGCGGAAATTGTATGTCGATTTTGCTTTGATGAACATTAGAAAACGTGGTCAAAGAATTAAGACCGACTGAATCGTTATACGAACGGAACGACTACTGTTTGAGAAAAATTCCTACACATTAAAAAGCTGAAGCGCTTAATGGCGCTTCAGTTTTTTTAATGGTGGAATTTTTCGAGTTTAGTCGTTTCGTTCGTTTTTTATAACGATTCGGTTGGTCTTTAAATTCTTTAGACCACGTTTTTATAGTTCAGCAAAGTAAATATCGACATACTAATTTTCGTAAACGTAAGTGTGCACGGACACTAAGCAAGGAAAGAATTTTTCGAGTTTACGCGTTTCCATTCGCGTTTATAACGATTCGGTCGGTCTGTAAATTCTTTAGACCGCGTTATTCAGTTCATCAAAGTAAATATCGACATACTGATTTTCGTAAACGTGAGTGCGCCCGGCCCCCTTACTCGTCGATGTCGATTGAGCCTTTGGCTTCGTTGTATTCGTTAACCTTCTTGTGGATTCGGTCGATAGGTGTAAGGAGTGATGCCACGGAAGCATCGTGGTTGATTGTGTCGATGATAAGAGCGATGTACTTGCTCATGTCAACGTTTACGTACCATGGTTTCTCCAGAAGTTCAGGCGGCTGATAAACGAGGTTGGTGGTAAGGATTTTTGAGATGATGCCCTCCTCGTATGCCTTATCGAACTTATCGAAGCCGTTTGTGAAAAGTCCGAAGGTTGTTGCCGCGAATACTCTCTTGGCATTTCGCTTCTTTAATTCTGTTGCCACGTCAAGAAGGCTGTCTCCGGATGAGATCATGTCATCGATTACGATAACATCTTTTCCTTCAACGCTTGTTCCGAGGAACTCGTGTGCGACGATGGGGTTGCGGCCGTCCACGATCTTCGTGTAATCACGTCTCTTGTAGAACATACCCATGTCGAGTCCGAGAACGTTTGCAAAATATACTGCACGTCCCATACCGCCTTCATCGGGGCTGATAACCATCATGTGGTCAGAGTCTATCTGAAGGTCGCCGACGCTCAGAAGCAAATGCTTAATGAACTGATATGTTGCGGATACGGATTCGAATCCCTTAAGAGGAATTGCGTTATGAACACGCGGGTCGTGAGCGTCGAAGGTCACGATGTTATCAACGCCCATGTCGGTAAGCTCCTGAAGAGCGAGTGCGCAGTCGAGTGACTCGCGTCCGGTTCTTCTGTGCTGTCTGCTCTCATAGAGGAAAGGCATGATGACATTGATTCTTCTTGCCTTGCCTGCGGCAGCTGCGATGATTCTCTTGATGTCTGCGTAGTGATCGTCAGGTGACATGTGATTAATCTGACCGCAAAGCTTATATGTAAGAGAATAATTACATACATCGACAAGTATATAAAGATCATGACCTCTTACAGACTGGTTGATCACGCCCTTACCCTCGCCGGATCCGAATCTCGGAGTCTCGGCGTCTACTATATAGCTGTCTCTTCTGTATCCTGCAGTATCAAAAACACCGGGATTTCCCGTTCTTTCGGAACGCCATCTTACAAGACATTCATCAATCTTTTTTCCCATCTCGGAAAAACTTTTTAAGGGGATAATTCCCAACGTACCGAAAGGTATTGAATCCGTGTGCTGTTCATTTCGTGGCATGATTTTTCCTCCGTAGTAAAATTAATATCAATCAGAAACTCTAATATATCTTTTTAAAATGCTATCGTCAAGAAAAAAGTTTTTTGGTTCTTATGTCATCTCCGGTAAGCCTGAGGATTGAGTATGAGCTCAAAATCCTCGAACTGATTCGCTCCGTATAGACAGACTCAATCTCACCGAGACTTAAATTTGTGGAAATGATTGTACTCTTATTTCTTAAAAGCCTTTCATTAATACAGTAGAAAAGCTTGGAATTCGTGAATGTATTGGAAAGCTCCGTTCCCAAATCATCTATTATAAGAAGATCGCACTCCAGGATGGGAGAGTACTCGTCCCTGTCCTCAAACCTCTCGAAGAACTCAAGCGCCGTGATATAGACAACGCTGTGTGTCGTATTAATCAGCTCGCCCGCAATGCACGACGAAAGAAACGTCTTTCCCACGCCCGTGTGTCCGTATATGAAAATGTTATCGTGCTTCTTATCAAAATCCCCGACAAAATCTTTAGCGACCTTAAGCGCCTCGCTTGCATACATGTAAGGGGTCTTCCCGCTTGCGTCCTTTTTATCATTCGAATAAATCGAGAGGTCGAACGAAGAAAGGTCGGTGCCCGCTGTGATATTTCGAAGATTGGAATCGTTATAGATAAGCTCAATCGCCCTTTTCTGAAAGCAGGTGCAGCGCCGGCCGTTTACAACTCCCGTGTCATGACATTTGTCACATTTGTAAATGGGGTCAAGATAATCATCCGGCTTTCCCAGACTCTTTAAAATCTCCGCCTGCCTTTTTACAAGCCCGTCTATTCTTTTCTTATAAGACTCCCTGTCTTCGTCCCCGGAGTTAATTATCGAAAGAGCAACCTGAGCGGAAATGTCATTGATTGCTTTTCGGTTGGCGGCAAACTCGGGAGATAAATTCTCGACCTCACGCAGTCGTTCATTTGCAATCTTCTCGTTTGCCGTATTTATCTCATCGTATTCGCGCTTTATGGCAGCATATTGTGAATTCGTAAGAGGCATATCATGTATCTCCGTATTTCTTGGTGTTGTTTTCAGCTATGCGGCGTTCAAGATCATCATAGTCGATGTCCCTCTGGTCAAAGTTATGAAAACGTGTGGTGTGCTTTGCGGTTGATTTTTTGGTTGCGGAATGTGTTGATTTTTTGAGGGACTCATTATATTCATCGTCAAGCTTCTTGATATCGCTAAAGCTTTTGATTCCCTTCTCGTGCCAGTTCGACAGGATCTTATCGGCGTAATGGAATGACGGTTGATTAATGGCGGACATCGTTCTGTTACATGCTTCAAGAATAATATCCACATCAAAGGAATAATTGTCCCGCCACTTCGCTATATAATCAAGCTCACTCGTGCCCGGATTTCTCTTTTGAAGACCGAACGCCTTCATGACACAGGAAATAATGTCATTATTGCATTGCAAATGTTCCTTCGCCTGTGCGACAGTCGTTATCCCCTCATCCTTCCATGCGATGCCGGTAGCCTCAACGTAGCGCATGCTTTTTTTGTCCCTCTCGACGGCATAACACAAAAGATAGTCGGCCAGCTCGTACGATATGCCGATGTTATCAATCATGTTAAGAAGAATGTCGACGTCCGTTGCACGAAGCGTTCTGCCAAAATATTTCTCGGCCGAAAGAATGAGCTCGCGAAACTCATCCGAGTCAGCGGAAGATTTTGTATTCTTAAGTGATGCCTCCGTGGCTTTCGGCGCACATTTAAGTGCGTCAGTACTTTCGGATGCATCACCGGTTCCGTCTGAAAAGTCAATCGAGACGATGGCACCGGATTCGTCAATCTCAGTCTTAATGACGTTATTCTTTTCCCAGTACTTTAAAGCGCGGATAATGTCTCTTTCGGTCTCCTCGAGACGGTCGGCAATACCCGAAATCGTTATGTCCGTATCTCCGGCATAGAAGCTCTTAAGCAAAAAGAGATAGATCTTAACATATTCTCCGTCTGCCTGAATCATAAATTTATCGATAAAAAAATCAGGGACGGGCGTTGCACCCCGTCCGGAGGCTGTAAGTTTAATATTTTGCATAAATACATCCTTAAAAAATTAATGACTTACCCCGGTAAGCTCATCTGCGATTTTGAAAACATCCTTCGAACCGAGAGTCACCACGACGTCTCCCGGTACGCAGTTATCACGAAGATATTGTACAATCTCGTCAAATGTATCAAAGAACGTGCCTTCACGGCCGGATTCCCGAATCTTTCGCGCGATGTCCGCGGAGCTTACGCCATATGTATCAAGTTCTCTGTCGTTATAAACCTCGGCAAGTAGGCTGAAGTCCGCACCGTTTGCAAGCGATTCCGCAAACTCATCCAAAAAGTCTCTCGTTCTTGAATATGTGTGAGGCTGGAATACGCCGTAAACCCTTCCGTTACACATTAAGCGCACGGCCTTTAAGGTCGCCGCAATCTCATCCGGGTGATGAGCGTAATCATCGATAACGGCAACACCGCCGTTGAATTCGCCCTTATATTCGAGACGTCTGTGTGCACCCGTTGAAGTCGCAAGACCTTTCTTAATATCATCAAATGAAGCGCCTGCGGCCTGAGCTGCAGCAATTGCTGCAAGCGAATTGGATACGTTGTGCATTCCCGGGATATTAAGTTCAATACGGCAAATCTTCTCGCCGTGAACGAAAAGGTCATAAGACCCCATTCCCTTCTCATCAAAAGAAATGTCGGAAGCAAGATAATCGCTCTTAGCGGGGTCCGTTCCGTAAGTTAAAAATGCACATCCCGATTCGGGGCGGAATTCCTCGTAGTTATCGATATCGGAATTAATAACGAGAGTTCCGTCCTTCGGAATGAGATTGGCAAACTTCTTGAAGGATTCACGTATGTCATTAATATCCTTAAAGAAATCAAGGTGATCCTCTTCGATATTAAGAATAACGCCGATGGTCGGGTATGAATATAAGAAGCTGTTTGTATATTCGCATGCTTCCGTTACGAAAACGTCTGATTTGCCGATACGCATGTTACCGCCGAAGCTCTCAACCACACCGCCCACGGATACCGTCGGATCCATGCCCGCCGCAATAAGAATATCCGTTACGATGGAAGTGGTGGTCGTCTTACCGTGTGTTCCGGAAATGTTTACCGACTTGGAGTACTGCTTCATAATCTGACCGAGAAGCACGGCTCTGGTCTCCGTCGGAATTCCCCTTTTGCGGGCTGCGGTAAGCTCGGGGTCCTCATCATGAATTGCCGCGGTATATACGACAAGGTCGGTATCTTTAGGGATATTGTCGGGGGACTGTGGATAACCTATCTGAACACCCTGCGCCTCCAGCTGTCTTGTGGCCTCGTTATGAACGGCATCAGAGCCGGAAACCTTAAAGCCCTCGGATAACAATATGGAAGCAAGACCGCTCATACTGGAGCCTCCGATGCCGATAAAATGCACATTTATAGGGTTATTAAAATCAAGAAAATCCACTTTTTACGTCCTCCATCCCCGCAAATTCTTTAAGAATTATTATAGCCCTAAAAGGAGTAAAAAAACAATGGAAATCAACGATAAATACAAAAATAGTTGGATGTGATACAATACTAATCAGAATTTTTTTTAAATACGGTGAGTATAAATGAGGATAATAGCAGGACTCGGGAATCCGGGAAAAGAATACGAAGGAACAAGGCACAACATCGGCTTTGTAACGGTTTGTGAGCTTGCCAGGCAAAATGACATAAGCATATCTTCTTTTGAGAGACATTCATTTGTCGGAAAAGGCATTGTGGGCGGTGAGAAGACTCTTATCGTCATGCCGCAGACCTATATGAATCTGTCCGGGGTGGCGATACGCGCGGCTCTTGAATATTATAAGGAACCGGTTGAAAACCTCATCGTAATCTACGATGACGTAAGTCTTGAGCCGGGTAAGATCCGCATAAGAGAGCGCGGAAGTGCCGGAGGACATAACGGCATTAAGAATATTATCGCGGAGCTTGGCACGCAGGATTTTAACAGAATCAGGATAGGGGTCGGCGAGAAGCCGCCTCACTACGATCTGGTTGACTGGGTCCTCGGAAGATTCAAGGAGGAGCAGATTCCCGACATGGAAAAAGCCGTGGATAATGCCTGCAAGGCCGCGGAGTGTATTATACGGGACGGCGCCGCCAAAGCCATGAATGAATTCAACGGATAAGATATATGAAAGAATACCTGGATATTTCGGATAAGCTTGAGGGACTTAAAGATGCGAAGGAAGTCCTTGAAAAGTCGGGGAAGGTCGAGATTCACGGATGTACCGATTCTCAGAAATCCCACATAGGAGCCATCCTTGCGCAGGGCTTCAGGCTTAACCTCATAGTAACGGATGATGAGAAAAAGACAGCCGCCATAGAGGGTGACTGTCGGTTTTTTGGTGCGAGGACCTGTGTGTATCCCGCAAAAGACATGATTTTCTACAGCGCCGACGTCCACGGTAATCAGATAACGGTCGACCGGTTAAAGTGCATAAAGGAAATCACGGACGTGATTACCGGAGGAACCAAACGACCTTTAACGGTAATAACCACGATAGGCGCTCTTCTGGAAAAGCTCGTTCCTTTATCCAAATATACGGACAGGATTTTCTCCTTAAAGAAGGGGCAGGAAGCTCCCATGGATGGACTGGCATCGAATCTGGTTGCGGCAGGATACGCAAGAAAGCCCTTAACGCAGGAGCCCGGAGACTTCTCGGAGCGTGGCGGGATTATCGATATCTTTCCGTCGGGCGCAGATGACCCCGTGCGAATTGAATTTTGGGGAGATGAGATTGACTCAATCAGGGTATTCGACCCGGAGTCTCAAAGAAGTAAAGACGACGTAACCAAAGTAAATATCTTCCCGGCGACGGAGAATATCTTTACCGGGGAAGAGATAAGCGCCGGCTTAAAGAAGATTCAAAAGGCGGGAGTTAAGCGCCTTGAGGAGCTTGATCCGGACAGGGAAAAAATAAACCGGATTCGCAAAAACCTTCACGACATCGAAAATGAAGGAATGGATAAGGCGTTTTCTTACTTCGAGAAGAATCCGGTTAATCTTTTGGATTATTTTCCGGATGACATTTCGCTTATAACATTTTACGAAACCAACATGCTAAAGACCGGGGCGGACGAGCTTAAGAAAGAATACGACTACAGCATGGAGTTTCGTTATGAGAACGGCTACGTGCTGCCCGGTCAGACCGACATGCTCGAGGACCCGGGCAAGGTCTTTAAAAAAGCCGTATCCAAGAGGTTTGTCGCATTAAATAATTTTGCCGTATCCGACAAGGTGTTAAAGGGTGACATTTCCCTAAATGCCGGTGCGGCGGGAATTAATGCCTATAATAATTCGTTTGAGATTCTGGTGGCGGACCTTAAAAAATATAAAAAAGAAGGCTACAGAACCGTGGTGGTAACGCCATCCGTTTCCAGGCGAAACAGGCTCGTAAAGGAGCTGCAGGAAGAGGGGATCGAGTGCTTCTACGGTGATGACGTTAAGGAGAAGCTAAAGAGCGGAAGTGTTGCGGTTGCCTCGGGAGGCGTCAGTCGCGGGTTCGTATATCCTCAGTGTAAGTTTGCGCTCATTACCGAAAACGATATATTTTCCGGAACCGGAAGGAAGAAAAGACGAAGGAAAAAAGAATCCAAGAGAATCGAAGAGCTAGCTCTCACTCCCGGTGATTATGTCGTTCATGAGATGTACGGAATCGGCATCTACAGAGGCATCGAGAAGAAGACGATTGAGGATATTGAAAAGGATTACATAAAGATTGAATATGCCGGAAACAGCGCGCTGTTCATACAGGCGACGCAGACGGACGTTTTGCAAAGGTATGCCGCATCCGACACCGACAAGCCGCCAAAGATAAATAAGCTCGGCTCCCCTGCATGGAATAATACGAAGAACAGGGCAAGGGAAGGCGCCGAAAGGATTGCGGCAGATCTCGTGCGTCTGTATGCCGCAAGGATGAGTGAGAGGGGATATGCATTTTCGCCCGATACGATTTGGCAGCAGGAGTTTGAGGAGAGCTTTCCGTACGAGGAGACGACGGACCAGCTTGATGCGATAAGAGACGTCAAGAGAGATATGGAAAGCGAGCGGATAATGGAGAGGTTAATCTGCGGAGATGTCGGCTTCGGCAAGACGGAGGTTGCGCTTCGAGCCGCATTTAAGGCTGTGCAGGACGGTAAGCAGGTGGCGTTTCTTACGCCGACAACCATCCTTGCTGGACAGCACTTTGATACGTTCTCGGAGAGGTTAAGAAATTATCCGGTAAATGTCGCGCTGATGTCGGGACTGCGTACGAGCGCAGAGAATAAAAAATGCGCGAAGGACTTAAAAGACGGAATCGTCGACGTAGTTATCGGAACGCACAGGATTCTCTCAAAGGACGTGGACTTTAAGGACCTTGGGCTTCTTATAATTGACGAGGAACAGCGCTTCGGTGTGAACCATAAGGAAAAGATTAAGAAGCTAAAAGAAAATGTAGACGTGCTTGCATTAAGCGCGACACCAATCCCCAGAACCTTAAATATGAGCCTGGCCGGTATCAGGGACATGAGCACGCTTGAGGAGCCGCCTTCAGAGAGGATGCCCGTTCAGACATTTGTCTCGGAAAGGGACGATTCCATCATAAGAGAGGCGATTAACCGCGAGGTAAAAAGAGGCGGACAGGTTTATTTCGTTTCCAACCGGATCAATAATATCGAAGAAGTAAGAGCCGGGCTTGAAAAGCTTGTGCCCGAGGCCGAATTTGAAATCCTGCACGGGCGCATGGACAAAAAGCACATGGAAAGCATCATGATTGACTTTATAAACGGGGAAATCGACGTGCTCATTTCCACGACCATAATCGAGACCGGTCTTGATATACCCAACGTCAATACGATAATCATAGATAATGCAGATAAGTTCGGACTCTCTCAGCTCTACCAGCTGAGGGGAAGAGTGGGACGTGCTTCGCGAAGAGCTTATGCATTTCTTCTTTATACGAGAGAAAAGGTAATAAGCGAAGTGGCAAATAAGAGATTATCGGCAATACGGGATTTAACGGAGCTTGGCTCCGGCTACAGGCTTGCGATGAAGGACCTCGAGATCAGAGGCGCGGGAAACCTTTTGGGAAAGACCCAGCACGGGCATATGGAAGCTGTTGGGTTTGACATGTATACGCAGATGTTAAATGAGGAAGTGGCGAAGTTAAAAGGTCTTGAGATTCCAAGAAGCTTCGAGACGGAAATCGATCTTAACATCGATGCATTCCTGCCGGACGGATATATAAACAGGGAATCTCATAAGCTTGAATTCTATAAAAGAATCGCCGGCATAACGGGTGAAGAGGACAGGGACGAAATTGCGGACGAGCTTCGCGACAGATTCGGTGAAATTCCAAAAAGCGCCGAAAACCTGCTTAAAATCGCGCTTATCAAGGCCTATGCCCATAATCACGAGATTGTAAAGGTAAAAGATATCGGTCGCGCGGGGGCGCCTGTTATAAGGCTTGAGTATGACGGCGGAAGGGTTGAAAGCTTTACGCCGGTGTCCGGACGGGATTATCTGGACGAGTTAACGGAGAGGTTGGCCCCGGGATAATTTGGGACTTAGCCCCAAGGGATTGTGGATAAGTAGGGAAAAACCCTTGAAAAGCCCATGTAATAGTGATATAATCTACCAGAAATATTGTGTTTATAAATTTTTTATAAAATAATAAAAGAGGACATATATACGATGGAAAAGTATATTGTAAAGGGAGGAACTCCGCTTAAAGGGGAAGTTAAGATAAGCGGAGCTAAAAATGCGGCTTTAGGCATACTTGCCGCTGCCGTAATGACGGATCAGGTTGTGACTGTCGAAAACGTCCCGCTTGTCAGAGATTCGGATGTCATAATCAAGGCACTCCAAAGCGTCGGAGCAAGCATACGACAAAAAGAAAAGAATGTATTTGAGATTGACGGAAGCACGATCAAAAGCGTGAATATCCGTTACGATCAGGTTAAGAAGATAAGAGCTTCTTATTATCTTATAGGAGCACTCCTCGGAAAGTATAAGGAAGCCAAGGTTGCGCTTCCCGGAGGATGCGACATCGGAAGCCGTCCGATAGATATGCACATTAAGGGCTTTACGGCTCTCGGTGCCGACGTTGACATTATGGCGGGCGGTATCGTTTGGGCAAGAGCACGCAAGCTTACGGGAGCACATATCTACTTCGATATGGTATCTGTCGGAGCAACCATTAACCTTATGATGGCGGCGTGCATGGCGGAAGGCGAGACTATCTTAGAGAATGCCGCAAAGGAACCCCACATAGTTGACGTTGCAAACTTCCTCAATGCAATGGGAGCCAAGATAAAAGGCGCAGGTACGGATGTGATTCGTATCAAGGGCGTAAAGAAGCTCCACTCCGTTACTTATTCCATCATCCCGGATCAGATTGAGGCCGGAACATTTATGGCGGCAGCAGCAATCACCGGCGGGGACATCACCGTTTGTGACGTAATCCCCAAGCACCTCGAATCCATCTCAGCCAAGCTTATCGAGATGGGATGCGAAGTCATAGAAGGAGACGACAGCGTTCGTGTCATTTCAAAAGGACGTCTTCATTCGACCAACATTAAGACATTGCCGTATCCCGGTTTTCCGACGGATATGCAGCCTCAGTTTGCTGCGGCGCTTTCCGTTGCGGAAGGAACCAGTATCGTGACTGAAGGCGTATTTGACAGCAGATTCAGATATGTTGATGAGCTTGTTCGAATGGGCGCACGGGGGAACCTCGAAGGCAATACTTTCTATATAGAGGGTGTTGAGAAACTCTCGGGCGCAGAGCTTACCGCACCGGACCTGCGAGCGGGAGCGGCACTCGTGCTTGCGGCGCTTGCGGCTGACGGATTTTCCGAGATTGAAGACATACACCTGATACAGAGGGGATATGAAGACTTTGACGGAAAGCTGAGAAGTCTGGGAGCCGATATCGTAATAATAACAAATGAGCATGACGCTCAGAAATTCAAACTACAGGTAGGATAAGAATTCACCGGACCGATTAAGAGATGCGTCTTAATCGGTCTTATTTTTACAGAGGGAACGTATGAAGTTAAGGACTAAACTGAAAGTGGCATTTATCATAATGGCGGCACTTCCGATTGTGCTGGGTGCCATTGCGCTTTTAATAGTCGTTAACCGCGAGATGAATGAAGTAAGAAATATCTACGGAATCGGCGGTGAGTACAAGCTCTCCGACCTTTATTCGCCGGGAACGATTCTTAGTACCATGACCGATGATGTGTATGATGAGCTGCAGAATACGTCACTGACCAATCCCGACATTCTGACTGATACGGAGTATATCGAGGGCATTAACGGCCGGTTAAATACCAAGCTTTCGCAAATGGTCGTAAAGGAAGAGGACAGATATATTTACTCGTCTTCGCAGTGGACCTATGAAGTGCTAGATGAGATCCTTCCGAATCCGGAGATTGCAAGCAAACTCGGTAATACGGGATTTTACAAGGGTGGAGACGTACAGACTCTTATCAAGGCCATCAGCTTTAAGAACTCATCCGGCAGGATGGGAGCCGTATATATACTTACGCCGATGACGCAGGTTATCCCGCAGGTACGTAACCTTATCATAGAGGCGTTCCTGATAATCATAGAGATTCTCGTCTTTACGAGCTTTATATTATATTTCTGGCTGAACAGATCCGTCATCAAGCCTATTGACAGACTGAGGCTGGGAACGCAAAACATCAAGGACGGTAATCTCGACTTCGAGATTAAGTCGGTAAATGATGACGAGTTCGGAGATCTCTACAAGGACTTCGACGAGATGAGAATAAGGCTTAATAAGTCGGCTATCGAAAAAGAAAAATCCGACATTGAGGAAAAGGAACTCATTCGAAACATTTCGCATGACTTAAAAACTCCGCTTACCGCAATTAAGGGATATGTCGAAGGATTAAGAGACGGAATCGCCGATACGCCGGAGAAACAAAAAAAATATATTATCACCATTTCCAATAAGGTTGAGGATATGGACAGGCTGATAGATGAGCTTACGCTTTTCTCGAGGCTTGATACGAACAGGATTCCGTACGACATGGTTAAGCTTAATGTCAAAGGATATTTTGATGATTGTGTCGAGGAGCTTGACGTCGACCTTGGAGCGCAGGACATTACGCTTAAGTATGCTTACCACGGTGATGATGACATCGAGATTATGGCGGATCCGAATCAGCTTAAGAGGGTTATTAATAACATAGTAAGCAACTCCGTCAAATACAAAAGTCCGGACAGACCTTGCGTCATAGAGTTATCCGTATTTGACGAGGGCGATTACGTTCATGTTGAGATAACCGATAACGGAAAGGGTATCAGCATGAAGGATATCCCGAGAGTATTTGACAGATTCTACAGATCCGACGAATCAAGAACAAGTCCTCAGTCAGGCAGCGGCATCGGCCTTGCCATCGTTAAGAAGATCATCGAGGATCATAAAGGACGAATTTGGGTGGATTCTGTTGAAGGAGAGGGTACGACTTTCCACATAAATCTGTTAAGATATAAGGAGGGGATGCAATTATCACTTCCTGATAATCAGATTAAGTCCAAGAAGAAGAAGAAAAAAGAACAGAAAGAAAGCAGGGAACAAAAGGAGGCAAAAAATTGAGCAGAGTACTTATTGTTGAAGACGAAGAAGCAATCGCCGAGATCGAAAGTGATTACCTTGAGCTGTCGGGTTTTGAAGTTACCATTAAAGCCGACGGTAACTCGGGACTTGAGGCGGCATTAAACGAAGATTTCGATATTATTATTCTGGACATTATGCTTCCGGGTATTGACGGCTTTGAGATTTGTAAGGAAGTAAGAGCCGTGAAAAATGTTCCAATCATTATGGTATCCGCCAAGAAGGAAGACATCGATAAGATCAGGGGACTGGGAATCGGTGCCGACGATTATATCACAAAGCCTTTCTCTCCGAGCGAGCTCGTTGCAAGAGTAAAGGCACACCTCGCCCGCTACGAAAGACTCATCACGGACAACAAGCCCGAGAATGAGATTATCGAGATTCGCGGAATCAAGATTGATAAAACCGCAAGACGTGTATTTGTTGATGACGACGAGAAGAGCTTCACCACAAAGGAGTTCGACCTTCTTGCATTTCTTGCAGAGCATCCGAATCATGTTTATACGAAAGAGGAGCTCTTCAGAGAGATCTGGGATATGGACTCCGTCGGTGATATCGCGACCGTTACGGTGCATATCAAAAAGATTCGTGAGAAGATAGAAGCGGATACGGCAAAGCCGCAGTATATCGAGACGATTTGGGGTGTGGGATACAGATTTAAAGGATAATTTCCCGGCAACCTTTTGCCCCGGCTTAAAAGGACGTATGTCCTTTTTTTATTTGTGTTTTGCCCGAGTATAATTTATGCACTAAAAAAGGTCTGACATTCGTCAGACCTTTTTTGCGTCCAGTCGGAATGACAGGACTTGAACCTGCGGCCTCTTGACCCCCAGTCAAGCGCGCTACCAAACTGCGCCACATCCCGAAATATTCGCACCGACTGATTATACAACATTTATCGGTGAGGGACAAGTGGGGAAGCGTATGTTTCAAAATCTTTTAGCCTTGTAATCATTTGTTTTTCGCATACAGCCTTCCCGTTGCAAACCCTTATACAGTGGTAGTACCATTAAGGCAGGCAGGAAAGAACCGTATGACGCCATTGGAGAAAATTATGATTACGAATGAAATAATAAAAGAACTAAAGAATATGAAGGACGAAAAATACAAAGCCTTCCAGGGCAAGCTCCTTCCCACGATTTCACCTTCTTCCTTCATCGGTGTCCGCACTCCGGACTTAAGGAAGCTGGCGAAGTCATACGAAAAGAGGGAGGACATAGGAGAATTCCTAAATGACCTTCCCCACAAATATTTCGACGAGAACCAGCTTCATGCATTTATTATTTCCGACATAAAGGACTTCGATAAATGTCTGAAGGCAGTCGATGCATTTCTGCCGTTTGTGGACAACTGGGCAACCTGCGATCAGATGTCGCCCGGGATATTTAAAAAACACAGGGATAAGCTTCTGAAATCGGTAAAAAAATGGCTTAAATCGGAACATGAATATACGGTTCGGTTTGCAATAAAGATGCTGATGGACCATTACCTGGATGAAGATTTCGATACGGCATACACGGATATGATTTCAGGAGTTAAATCAGATGAATATTATGTTAAAATGATGATAGCATGGTATTTTGCCACGGCACTTGCAAAACAATACAATGCCGTCTTGCCGTATATAAAAGAACAAAGGCTTGATGATTGGACACATAACAAATCGATTCAAAAGGCTTTGGAGAGTAACAGAATCAATCACGAAAGAAAAGAATATCTTCGGAGATTAAAGGTGAAGTGAAATATCATTGCATTATTGTTACCCTGTCATACTGCACATAGAAAAAGTAAAGAGGAGGTAGTAAGGCATGAAGAAAATGAAATCCGTTGTCTGCCTTTGCGCTGCCCTGTCATCGGCGATGACCGTGGGAGCCGCCGCGATGCCGGTGCTTGCCGCTGAAGACAAAAAGATGGATTTGTCGGATGAGATGTCCGTTCAGTTGTCTGAAAATGATAAGGTTAATGCGAAATCTTCCGATTTCAATGTAAAATCAGACGAAATAGCGGACAAGCTGATAGAAGAGGCAAAGAAGCTTCCGGCATCGATTGACTTAAGAAACTACAACGGGAAAAATTATGTAACGCCCGTTAAGTATCAGGCGCCTTATACGAGTTGTTGGGCATTCAGTATTGCCGGCGCTTCGGAAATATCATATTTGTTTGAAAATAATCTTGGCGTTCCCGCAGGTGAAGCAAATAAAAATGCGGATTTTTCCGAAAAGTATATCAATTGGAATATTTACAATAATATCGCATCCGAAGATGCTGACGGAATAAACGTTGAAGCAGATCAGGTGGGAGAAGGGTATGATACGAGCGAAGCCCGCAAAAAGGATGTAAATGCCGTATTCGGATATGGCGGAAACATGGGGTATGCTTCCAACCTGTTGGCTTCGGGTATGGGACCTGTCAGTGAGACATATGAGGTCAACGGCGAGACTCCCTTTATCTACGCCGGAAAGAATAAGTGGAGATTAAACGACAAAGAAGAATCCGCGCAGGAAGCACAGGCCCGCAGAGATTATTATTATAAATATTACGGGGATCATGCGTATGCTCTTGTGGTGGACGGAGTTATAGATTACAAGTACAAGTTCCATGACTGGTTTAATGAGACATGGGGTAAGCTTGATAACAAATATTATACCGATACATTTAAAAACGGTTACTATGCCCCCTTCGATGACTGGTCAATTCCGAGCGGAAAGGAGTATCATTTCCCGAGTGTAATGGCATTATTCAAGGGGAGCTATGTTTTGCCTCCTCCTGTTGAAATCACCAAAGATTTTAAAACCGTATTGCACCCGGAAGGTGTAGCGGCAATAAAGCTTGAGATTTCAAAAGGACGAGGTGTAGGCATAGGATTCGTGGCTGATGAATCTACTCCGGATTCCAAGGCCGGTGATGACGGATACATGAACAGAAAAAACTGGGCACAGTATTACGGAGGTGAAAAACCGCAATCCAATCACGGCGTTACCATAGTAGGATATGATGACAACTATCCTAAAGAAAACTTTACACGTACCCTCGGCGGAAAAGTAGTGGAGAACAGTACTCCTCCCGGAAACGGTGCATTTATCGTGAAAAACTCATGGGGAGCCCTTACCGAAGAAGATAAGAAAAACGTAAAATATGACGAAGAAGGAAATCCCATTTATGATAATCCCAATGCACGCGCTTGGGGAATAAACGATTCCGGATATTTCTATCTTTCATATTACGACCACAGTATTGTATCGGCTGAGTCGTATGAGTTCTACAGCGATGATGAGCTTCCGTATAAGAATGTGGATTATGCACAGCATGATTTATTCCAGGGACTCGGTTATGAGGAACGTACTTACAAAGAAAAAGTAAGTATGGCGAATGTCTTCGATGTTAAACGTGACGGCTACCTGAGCCAGATTTCATTTATGACGGTTTCACCCGGCACCAAAGTGCACTATGAAGTTTATAAAGACATAGAAGAAGATAATCCTACATCCGGAACGCTGCTTGAGAGCGGTGACCTGGAGTATGACATCGGCGGATGCAGAAGGATAGTGCTCGGTGATAATTATTTCTTAAAGAAGGGTGAAAAATACTCAGTTGTCGTAACGCAGACACATAAAGAAAATGACGGCAGAGAGGTGTATGCCGAGGTTTGCGGCTACATGGAGAATCCGTACTCAACAAAAGGCGCCGGGGTAAAAACAATAATCAATAAAGGCGAGAGTTATTTATTTAAAGACGGCAAATGGATTGATCAGACTGAGGTTGCAAAGGAATATATCAAGGGCAAGTATGAAGAGGAATCAAAGGAATACGGTGGGGATGAAATGCAGGAAACGTATCTGAACGGAATCGATGACTTCGGTATGGATAACTATGCAATTAAGGCATTTATAGTTCCCGCCGAAGATATGCCGGTCGATCCGACGGATGCAACGGACGTGACGGACAGTTCACCTAAAGCAACGGACGGGACTTCAGATGACGCAAAAGATAATGACAAGACAGGTGCAAAGACGGCCGCAACGAATACGGGAGATCGCACATCGTTCATCCCGGTTATAATCATCATAGCGGCGGCAACGGCGGTAATCATCACGGTAATGATAACCGTTAATCGCAGGAAATCTAACGGAAAGGGGTGAGAGACATGAAGTTAAATAAAAAATTATTGGGAATAACAACTGCAGCTGCAGTAGTAACTGCCATAGTGCTTCCGTTTGGAATCATGACCTCTTATGCGGATCAGGAAGACAATCAGACGCAGAACGAAAGTACAACTGCAAATACCGATTCCGCTAAAGCTTCCGAGACTTCGGAAAGTACAACAGCTAACGAAAATTCAAACCCTGATTTGGAAGATTCCGGTGAAAAAATCACCCTGCGGCTGTTAATAGACAAAACACTTGACAACAGTGATATCGGCTTTGACAGGGATAAGTCAAAAAACCAGTTTGCATTTCGTTTATATGACAATGGCGGTACGGATGAAAACGGTAAATATACGACAATAGTTTTACCGCGTGACACCGAAGACAAAGACAACCCGGACACTCCGACCGAGGAAGGCCCCGGACACATGATTGTGAGTTATACATTTAACGGACCGGGAGAGTACGTCCTGAAAATGCGTGAGTTATTACCGGAAGAAGGTCTGAAGGATGAAGACGGTAAACCGCTTCCCGAGAAGATTGATGGAATGAAATATGATACACATGTTCTTGAATTGAAGTTTAACGTTATGAAAACCGAAGAGGGGATGGTAGCGGAATGTGACGGAACAAAATATAGTGATAACTCAGTTGTCTTTGGGGGATTTTTTGATAATTACAGCTCTAATCCCAGAACTAATTCAGGAACTTTGACGGCAAACGGAAAAACCGGAACAGTTACGCTTAAAGAAGGGGAGACCGCTAAATTTAAAAATGATTTAGAGTTTATCAATATCACGGACGGCAATAACTATGTGATTGAATCCATACTTTTCAAAAACATGGAACCGATAGAGACGGTCAAAACGGAAATAAACAAAGCAACATCAAAATTAAGCGTTGAATTTCAAGAGCCGGTAAGTGAAGCTGAAGAATACAATGTCGTTACGCTTATCAGGAAAGACGGAGAAATCATTCATACATATAATGGGGATTTTGATGTGGACGGGCAACGGATAAAAATCAGAACAGAAAAATCTTCAAAGCCTGAGCCGACGACGGAACCGACGGATGTGACGGAAGCAACCGATACATCTTCGAATCCAACGGATAATCCGACAGATACAACCGGCGATTCTGCAAATCCTGACGAATCATCACAGTCTGCTGATGAACAGGGTGAGGCTACTACGGATGAATGCGTGCAGGATAATGCAAAGGCTGGCAGAGCCGATACCGGAGACCGGTATAACATATTACTGTTGATAATTACGGTATGTGCAGCAGCGGGAGCAATCATAACTACAGGAGTGGTTTTTATGATGGAATGGTATATTTTAAGAAATCTTGGA
>CAJOLA010000013.1 GCA_905235275.1 uncultured Lachnospiraceae bacterium | reverse complement strand
ACCTTGTCGTTGGCGCGCTCTATGATACCGTCCTCATTTATAAGATAAGTGGTACGAACGACACCCATGGAAACTTTTCCGTAATTCTTCTTTTCTTTCCAAACGTCATACTTCTTTATGACCTCAAGTTCGGTATCAGACAGAATCGTAAACGGAAGGTTGTACTTTTCTTCAAATTTTTTGTGTGATGCAACAGAGTCTTTGCTTATACCGAGTACTACCGTGTTCTTTTCGGTTATCTGCGGGTAAAGTTCTCCGTATCCGCACGCCTGCTTTGTGCAGCCAGGTGTGTTGTCTCTCGGATAAAAATAAAGTATCACCCTTTTGCCTTTGTAGTCTGATAAGCTGTGCATTTCTCCGTTTTGGTCCGGAAGGGTGAAATCCGGAGCTTTTGTTCCTGTTTCAAGCATTGTTTTTCCTCCTGTGGTTTTATTTTGTATCAAGATTAAACAAAAGGGGGGATTTGTGCAAGTTACAGATTGCACACAATGTACTTCCTAATGATTTCGCGCGGAGGAGCGTCTTGTCTGCTTCGCAGCCAATCCGCACGCGCAGATTGCGCGCATAAACTTCTTACTAATTTCGCGCGGAGGAGCGTCTTGTCTGCTTCGCAGCCAATCCGCACGCGCTAATCGCGCCCAATGCATAAGCCAACCAAAAAAGCCGACCGGAAGTAAACTTCCGTCGGCTTTTTTGTTGGCTTATGCGCTCCGCGCGAAATTAGTTCGCGATCACTCTATAATAGTAGCAACTGCACCTGAACCTACTGTGTGGCCACCCTCACGAATAGCGAAACGAAGACCCTGCTCCATAGCTACTTTGTGGATAAGCTCTACAGTCATCTCTACGTTATCTCCGGGCATGCACATCTCTGTACCTGCAGGAAGCTCGCAAACACCTGTAACGTCTGTTGTTCTGAAGTAGAACTGTGGACGATAGTTGTTGAAGAAAGGTGTATGACGACCACCCTCGTCCTTTGTAAGAACGTAAACCTGAGCTGTAAACTTCTTGTGAGGTGTTACGGTACCCGGCTCGCAAAGAACCTGTCCTCTTTCGATCTCATCTCTTGCGATACCACGAAGAAGTGCTCCGATGTTATCTCCGGGAAGAGCCTCGTCAAGAAGCTTTCTGAACATCTCGATACCTGTGATAACGACTTTACGTGTCTCATCATGGATACCAACGATCTCAACTTCATCATTAAGGTGAAGTGTACCACGCTCTACTCTACCTGTTGCAACAGTACCACGACCTGAAATAGTAAATACGTCCTCTACAGGCATAAGGAAAGGCTTGTCTGTCTCTCTTGTTGGGTCCGGAACATACTCATCAATTGTATGCATAAGCTCTAAGATCTTGTCTCCCCACTCGCTTGAAGGATCCTCAAGAGCCTTAAGAGCAGAACCTCTGATGATAGGAGTATCATCGCCTGGGAAATCATACTCGTTAAGAAGCTCTCTGATCTCCATCTCTACAAGATCAAGAAGCTCTTCATCATCAACCATATCACACTTGTTCATGAATACAACGATGTAAGGAACACCTACCTGACGAGCAAGAAGGATGTGCTCTCTTGTCTGAGCCATAACACCGTCTGTAGCAGCAACAACGAGGATACCGGCATCCATCTGAGCTGCACCTGTGATCATGTTCTTAACGTAGTCAGCATGTCCCGGGCAGTCAACGTGTGCATAGTGTCTCTTCTCTGTCTCATACTCGATATGTGAAGAAGAAATTGTGATTCCTCTTTCTCTTTCTTCAGGAGCCTTATCGATGTTATCGTAATCTACGAAATCACCTGTTCCAAGTCTTGCATTAAGAGTCTTGGAGATAGCTGCTGTAAGTGTTGTTTTACCGTGGTCTACGTGACCGATTGTACCAATATTAACGTGCGGTTTATTACGCTCGAATTTTTCTTTAGCCATTATTAATTATCCTCCTTAAATGCATAGCAAAAGTCACACTTGCTATATTATATTTTATTTGATTAATTTTTTCAACTGTATATTACTCTGATTTACTAGCTACAATCTTGTCCTGAACGTTCTTCGGTGTCTGCTCGTACTTATCAAAGAACATGGAGTAATTACCACGTCCCTGTGTACTTGAACGAAGATCGGTAGCGTATCCGAACATCTCTGCAAGAGGTACGAATGCTTTTACAAGCTTACCTCCGCCGATGTCCTCCATACCCTCGATACGTCCTCTACGTGAGTTGATATCGCCGATAACGTCACCCATGTACTCTTCAGGCATTGTAACCTCTACCTTCATGATAGGCTCTAAAATCGCCGGATTGGACTTAGCCATGGCATCCTTGAATGCCATTGAACCTGCGATATGGAAAGCCATCTCAGATGAGTCGACTTCATGGTAAGAACCGTCATAAACTGTAGCCTTGATACCGAGAACGGGATATCCCGCAAGAATACCGCTCTGGGCAGCTTCCTCGATACCTTCGCCAACTGCAGGGATGTATTCCTTAGGAATAGCTCCACCGACAATCTCGGACTCGAAAAGGAATGTCTCTTCGCCGTTCGGATCCATAGGCTCGAAGCGGACTTTACAGTGACCGTACTGACCACGTCCACCTGACTGCTTAACGTACTTACTCTCAACGTCAACAGGCTGTGTGAAGCACTCTTTGTAGGAAACCTGAGGTGCACCTACGTTAGCCTCAACGTTGAATTCTCTTACGAGACGGTCAACGATAATCTGAAGATGAAGCTCACCCATACCTGCAATGATGGTCTGACCTGTCTCTGTATTCGTATGAGCCTTGAATGTAGGATCTTCTTCCGCAAGCTTTGCGAGAGCCTCACCCATCTTACCCTGATCGTTCTTAGTCTTAGGCTCGATAGCGAGCTCGATAACGGGCTCTGGGAATTCCATGGACTCAAGGATAACCGGATGCTGCTCATCACAGATGGTATCACCGGTAACCGTAACCTTAAGTCCTACTGCCGCAGCGATATCTCCCGAATATACGATATCCAGCTCGCTACGTGTGTTAGCGTGCATCTGAAGAATACGTCCTACACGCTCTTTTTTCTCTTTTGTTGCATTAAGCACATAAGATCCTGTCTTGAGTGTTCCTGAATAAACACGGAAGAAAGCAAGCTTTCCTACGAAAGGATCGGTCATAATCTTGAATGCAAGAGCTGAGAAAGGCTCGTCATCTGAAGACTTTCTTGTAATCGGATTACCTTCCATGTCAACACCTGCGATATCAGGGATATCGGTAGGTGCAGGCATGTACTCAAGTACGGCATCAAGAAGCTTCTGAACACCCTTGTTCTTATATGCACTACCGCAGCAAACGGGGATTGCCGTACCTGCGATTGTAGCTGCACGAAGGGCTTTCTTCATATCTTCAACGGAAGGCTCCTCGCCTTCAAGGTACTGCATCATGAGGTCATCATCAAGCTCACATACCTTCTCAACAAGCTCCATGTGATACTTGTCAGCCTCATCCTTCATCTCTGCAGGAATGTCTCCTACAGTAATGTCATCGCCCTTGTCGTCGTTATAGATGTATGCTCTCATCTCGAAGAGATCGATGATACCCTTGAACTCGTCTTCTTTTCCTACAGGAATCTGAAGGCAGATAGGGTTCTTACCAAGCTTGGTCTCGATCTGCTTAACTGAACCGTAGAAGTCAGCTCCGACGGTATCCATCTTGTTGATGAATGCCATACGGGGTACTCCGTACTTATCAGCCTGACGCCATACGTTCTCTGACTGTGGCTGTACACCGTCTTTTGCGGCAAACACACCTACAGCTCCGTCAAGAACTCGAAGTGATCTCTCTACCTCAACGGTAAAGTCAACGTGTCCCGGTGTATCGATGATGTTGATACGGTGCTCAAGAGCTCCCGGTGCGGGCTTATGTTCTTTTTCAAGTGTCCAGTGGCAGGTGGTAGCAGCTGAAGTAATGGTTATACCACGCTCCTGCTCCTGCTCCATCCAGTCCATCGTGGCTGTTCCTTCATGTGTATCACCAATCTTGTAGTTGATACCTGTGTAATAAAGGATACGCTCTGTAAGTGTTGTCTTACCGGCGTCGATATGAGCCATGATTCCGATGTTTCTGGTACGTTCCAAAGGATATTCTCTACCCATCGGTTAATTCCTCCTATAATTAGAATCTGTAGTGTGCAAACGCCTTGTTTGCTTCTGCCATCTTGTGCATTTCTTCTTTTTTCTTTACAGAGGCACCGGTATTGTTGGAAGCGTCAAGAATCTCTCCTGCAAGACGCTCGTCCATAGTCTTCTCGCCTCTGGAACGTGAATATGTCGTAAGCCATCTTAAGGCTAATGCCTGTCTTCTGTCCGGCTTAACTTCGATTGGAACCTGATATGTGGCACCGCCGACACGTCTTGCCTTAACCTCGAGTGTAGGCATGATGTTGTTCATAGCCTCTTCGAAAACCTCGAGAGCCGGCTTTCCGCTTCTTTCGGAAACCTTATCAAATGCTCCGTAGACAATCTTTTGAGCAATGCCCTTCTTACCGTCGAGCATTATATTGTTGATCAGCTTTGTCACGACTTTATTCTTATAAATCGGATCCGCCAATACATCTCTTTTAGGTGTATGTCCTTTACGTGGCACGGGTTCTTCCCTCCTTAACAATTATTATTAATTCATAGGTACTCACAAATACTTAAAGTGTAGCGTGCCCGAAAAAAGGCTTTTATATCAAGCAACCTTTGATAAACCTGATTTCGGTCGTTTTTTAAATATCTGAAAATGTTAATTAGCCGTTGTTGGCTGCGGCCTTAGGCTTCTTGGCACCGTACTTGGAACGGGCCTGCTTTCTGTCCGCAACGCCGGCTGTATCAAGAGTTCCACGAATGATGTGGTATCTTGTACCCGGAAGGTCCTTTACTCTTCCGCCTCTGATAAGTACAACAGAGTGCTCCTGAAGATTATGACCCTCACCCGGGATATAAGATGTAACCTCAATACCGTTAGAAAGACGAACTCTGGCAATCTTTCTAAGCGCTGAGTTAGGCTTCTTAGGTGTAGCTGTCTTAACGGCTGTGCATACGCCTCTCTTCTGTGGAGAAGGTACATCTACAGCTTTTTTCTTAAGAGAGTTAAAACCCTTCTGAAGTGCGGGAGAAGTAGACTTCTTAACTGATGACTTTCTTCCCTGCTTAACTAACTGGTTAAATGTAGGCATTCTTTTTTCACCTCCCCGAAATTAGATTCATGGTTGCTTTTTTACAATAAAAATCAGGCGCTTAAAAGTAAAGCGCCTGAAAAATTATACTCATATATGAGCTTTGTGTCAAGTAAAATATGCGAATTTTACTCTTCCGTAACGGTTTCTTCCACTTCTTCGGTTACCGTCTCGGAGCCTCTTAATTCCTCATCGATAATCTTCTCATAATCGATATGAGAATCAATGGAAACATTCTGATATCTTCTCATACCCGTTCCCGCAGGAATAAGCTTTCCGATGATAACATTTTCCTTAAGACCCACAAGCGGATCCACCTTTCCGTAGATGGCCGCGTCCGTAAGAACCTTGGTCGTCTCCTGGAATGAAGCCGCTGAAAGGAATGAGTTGGTTGCAAGAGATGCTTTTGTAATACCGAGGATAATTGCCTCGCCCTTTGCAGGCTCCTTGCCTTCCTCGATAAGTCTCTCGTTAACCTCTTCGAAATCAATCGTATCAACCTGTGATCCCGGAAGGAAGTTGGAATCTCCCGCCTCATCAACGATTATCTTACGAAGCATCTGGCGTACGATAAGCTCGATATGCTTATCGTTGATCTCAACACCCTGGATACGGTAAACCTTCTGAACCTCACGAAGCATGTAGTCCTGAACGGCTCTTACACCGAGGATTTTAACGATATCATGCGGATTCTCGGATCCTTCGGTGATCTCCTCACCCTTCTCAACTACCTGTCCTTCCTCAACCTTAACGTGAGTATCTCTTGATACCGGATAAGATTTGGAATTACCTTCGTCGTCGGTAATAACGATATCGGTCTTCTTCTCTGACATGTTAAAGCTTACCGTTCCGCCAAACTCTGCCAAAACGGCAAGTCTCTTCGGCTTTCTTGCCTCGAAGAGCTCTTCAACTCTCGGAAGACCCTGTGTGATGTTATCGCCGGCCACACCACCGGTATGGAAGGTTCTCATGGTAAGCTGTGTACCCGGCTCACCGATTGACTGAGCGGCGATTGTTCCTACCGCCTCACCTACCTGTACCGTCTTACCGGTTGCCATGTTGGCACCGTAACATTTTGCACAAACACCCGTATGTGAACGGCATGTAAGAATCGTTCTGATCTTAACCTTATCAACGCCGAGCTTCTCAACCTTTCTGGCTGTCTCGGATGTGATAAGCGTGTTGGATTCAACAACGACATTGCCGTTTTCATCCTTAATGTCTTCAGCCGCAAATCTTCCGGTGATACGCTCTCTTAATGACTCCAAAACGTCAGCCTTGGCATCCTTATCGTCGGTAACCTTATCATTTACGAATTCGGTTACGTACATTCCGGAAATGGCCTTCGCGTTCTCACAGCAGTCATTCTCACGAATCATAAGATCCTGAGCAACGTCTACGAGACGTCTCGTAAGATAACCCGAGTCCGCGGTACGAAGAGCCGTATCCGAAAGTCCTTTACGCGCACCGTGGGCGGAAATGAAGTACTCCAAAACGTCAAGACCTTCACGGAAGTTGGACTTGATTGGAAGCTCGATAGTCTCACCTGATGTATTGGCCATAAGACCACGCATACCTGCGAGCTGCTTAATCTGCTGGTTAGAGCCTCGGGCTCCGGAGTCAGCCATCATGAAGATGTTGTTATATTTGTCGAGTCCGGCAAGAAGCGCATCCTTAAGCTTATCATCAGTATCCTGCCAAACCTTGACAACTGACTTATGACGCTCTTCCGCAGTCACACGACCTCGCTCGTACTTAACGTTAATCTCTTCAACCTTATCCTCTGCTTCCGATATAAGCTCCTGCTTAACGGAGGGCACCGTCATCTCGGAAATGGAAACGGTCATGGCAGCCTTGGTTGAATACTTGTAACCGATGGCCTTGATGTCATCAAGAACCTCAGCGGTCTTTGTCGTACCGTGCTTATCGATTACGTGCTGTAAGATGTCTTTGAGCTGTTTCTTTCCGACATGGAAGTCAACCTCAAGTAAGAATTCATTACCCTCGATGCTTCTGTCAACATATCCGAGGTCCTGAGGAAGAATCTCATTGAAGAGACATCTTCCAAGTGTGGACTCTACGTTACCGAATGTAACGTTACCGTTTTCATCAGTCTTTGAATATCTGATTCTGATCTTGGAATGAAGGGTAATAACTCCGTTCTCGTATGCCATTATCGCTTCGTCGATATCCTTAAAGCACTTACCTTCTCCGATGGCACCCGGTCTTTCCTGAGTAAGATAGTAGATACCAAGTACCATATCCTGTGAAGGAACAGCCACCGGACCACCGTCTGACGGCTTCAAAAGGTTATTCGGTGAAAGAAGCATAAAACGGCACTCTGCCTGTGCTTCAACGGAAAGCGGAAGGTGGATGGCCATCTGGTCACCGTCAAAGTCCGCGTTAAACGCAGTACATACAAGCGGGTGAAGCTTAATAGCCTTACCTTCTACAAGTATCGGCTCGAATGCCTGGATACCGAGTCGGTGAAGCGTAGGCGCACGGTTAAGCATAACCGGATGCTCTTTAATAACGTCGTCAAGTACGTCCCAGACTTCATTCTCAAGACGCTCAACGCTCTTCTTTGCCTTCTTGATGTTATCGGATATTCCTCTTCTTACAAGCTCTCTCATAACGAAAGGCTTGAAAAGCTCGATAGCCATCTCCTTCGGAAGTCCGCACTGATAGATCTTAAGCTCAGGACCGACCACGATAACCGAACGTCCGGAATAGTCAACTCGCTTACCGAGAAGATTTTGACGGAAACGTCCCTGCTTACCCTTAAGCATGTCGGAGAGAGACTTAAGCGCTCTGTTACCTGCTCCCATAACGGGACGTCCCGTTCTTCTTCCGTTATCGATAAGAGCATCAACCGCTTCCTGAAGCATACGCTTCTCGTTTCTTACGATAATCTCGGGAGACTTAATCTCGATGAGACGCGCAAGTCTGTTATTACGGTTAATGATTCTTCTGTAAAGGTCATTAAGATCGGATGTGGCAAATCTACCACCTTCAAGCTGTACCATGGGACGAAGTTCAGGCGGTATAACCGGAATCTCCGTAAGTATCATCCACTCAGGCTTTGTTCCCGCGTTAATGAACGCCTCCATAACCTCTATTCTTTTGATGATTCTTGAAGCCTTCTGCGCAGTCGCCGTCTCAAGCTCTTCACGCAAATTCTTAACTTCCTCTTCAAGATCTACTGCCTTAAGCAGCTCGTAAATGGCTTCCGCACCCATACCGACGCGGAATGCATTCCCGTACATTTCGTAATATTCACGATACTCTGTCTCGGTAAGAACCTTCTTGTAAGGGATATTGGTATCACCCGGATCAAGAACTATATATGAAGAAAAGTATATTACCCTTTCAAGGTTCTTCGGTCCGATCTCAAGGATAAGGTCCATACGGCTCGGAATACCCTTGAAGTACCAGATGTGAGATACGGGAGCCGCGAGAGCTATATGACCCATACGGTCACGTCTTACGGCTTTCTTTGTGACCTCAACCCCACACTTGTCACAGATAATACCCTTATCTTTAATCTTCTTGTATTTACCGCAGTGGCACTCCCAGTCCTTGCTCGGTCCGAAAATCTTCTCACAGAATAATCCGTCATTTTCAGGCTTTAATGTACGGTAATTAATGGTCTCGGGCTTGGTTACCTCGCCGTGTGACCAGTCCAGAATACTTTGCGGAGACGCAAGCTTAATCTGAATCTTCTCAAACTTAACGCCCTTGTTCTTTTTTGATTCTGTCTTAATATTCTCTGTCATTTATTCAGCTTCCTCTCTAAACTTAAAAATCAGTCTTCAGAGTTTCCGTCACCATAATCATCTTCAGTATTATCATCCTGCACTTCGGGGAGAATCTCCTCGTCGACGCCGCCTTCTTCGTTAATATTGCCGACAGACATATTATTCTTTCGGTAATCATCTTCAATGTCCCTGTCACTTCTCTTATAGTTACCGTCTTCAAGCGCCTGCTTAAAGTCCGTAACCTCATATTCGGAGTTATCAAGAAGTTCAACTTCGTTATCGTTGTCATCAAGAAGACGAACATCAAGAGCAAGCGACTGAAGCTCTTTTAATAACACCTTAAATGACTCGGGGATTCCCGGTTCGGGAATGTTTTCACCTTTAATGATTGCCTCGTATGTCTTAACTCGTCCCACGACATCGTCAGACTTAACTGTCAGAATCTCCTGGAGAGTATATGCGGCACCGTATGCCTCAAGTGCCCAAACCTCCATCTCTCCGAAACGCTGTCCGCCGAACTGGGCTTTACCTCCGAGCGGCTGCTGCGTAACGAGTGAGTACGGACCTGTCGAACGTGCATGAATCTTATCATCAACAAGGTGATGCAGCTTAAGATAGTGCATGAAACCGATGGTTACAGGGTTATCAAAATATTCTCCGGTACGTCCGTCACGAAGTCTTACCTTACCGTCACGGGAAATCGGAACACCCTTCCATTCGTTTCTTCTTTCTTTATTCTTATCGAGGAAAGCAAATATTTCTTCGTTAAGGTTGGCTTTATGTTTCTTTTCGAATTCATCCCACTCGAGATTGGCGTAATCATTTGCCAAATCCAAAATGTCCTGAATATCGTTCTCGTCAGCTCCGTCGAATATCGGAGTTGAGATGTTAAATCCGAGAACCTGAGCCGCAAGAGACAAATGAATCTCAAGCACCTGTCCGATATTCATTCGGGAAGGAACGCCGAGCGGATTAAGCACGATATCAAGAGGACGTCCGTTAGGAAGGAAAGGCATATCCTCAACGGGAAGTATTCTTGAAACGACACCCTTATTACCGTGACGTCCGGCCATCTTATCACCCACGGAAATCTTACGCTTCTGGGCAATATAGATACGAACCGACTTGTTAACGCCCGGTGCAAGCTCGTCACCGTCATCTCTCGTAAACTGCTTAACTCCGACTACGATACCGTAAGCACCGTGAGGAAGTCTGAGAGACGTATCACGAACCTCTCTTGCCTTCTGTCCGAGAATTGCACGAAGAAGTCTCTCTTCAGCGGTGAGTTCAGTCTCTCCTTTAGGAGTAACCTTACCTACAAGAATGTCACCTGCACGAACCTCAGCACCGATTCGGATAATACCGTCTTTATCGAGATCTTTAAGAGTCTCTTTTCCGACTGTCGGGATATCGTCCGTAATCTCTTCGGGTCCAAGCTTTGTATCTCTTGCTTCCGTTGTATATTCCTCGATATGAACGGACGTATAAACGTCGTCCTTTACGAGTCTCTCACTCAGAAGCACGGCATCCTCGTAGTTGTAACCTTCCCATGTCATAAATCCGATGAGAGGATTCTTACCCAAAGCAATCTCACCGTTATCTGTTGAAGGACCGTCCGCAATAACGTCACCCTTCTTAACCTTGTCGCCTTTTACGACGATAGGTCTCTGGTTATAACAGTTGCTCTGGTTGCTTCGCATAAATTTGGAAACATTATATTCACGGATATTACCGTCTTTTTCTTTTATTCTGATAAGGTCTGACTGTGAGCTTATTACCTCACCGTCTGCCTCGGCAACAACGCATACGCCCGAGTCAATGGCTGCCTTGTGCTCGATACCGGTTCCGACAACAGGAGCTTCAGTCGTAAGAAGAGGCACTGCCTGACGCTGCATGTTGGATCCCATGAGCGCACGGTTAGCATCGTCGTTCTGAAGGAACGGAATCATGGATGTAGCAACCGAGAATACCATCTTAGGTGATACGTCCATAAGGTCGATATACTTCTTATCAAATGAAGCCGTTTCGTCTTTGTGTCTTCCCGCTACCGTATTCTTAATGAAGTAACCGTTCTCATCAATAGGCGCATTAGCCTGAGCGATATAGTAATCGTCCTCTTCGTCTGCCGTGAAGTATCTTACTTCGTCGGTAACTCTCGGGTTCTCGGGGTCGGTTTTGTCAACGATACGATAAGGCGCCTCAATAAAGCCGTATCTGTTAATACGGGCATAAGAAGCAAGTGAGTTGATAAGACCGATGTTCGGTCCCTCGGGTGTCTCGATAGGACACATTCTTCCGTAGTGAGTGTAGTGTACGTCTCGAACCTCGAATCCGGCACGGTCTCTTGAAAGACCACCCGGTCCCAAAGCTGAAAGTCTTCTCTTATGAGTAAGCTCACCGAGCGGATTGTTCTGATCCATGAACTGTGAAAGCTGTGAGCTTCCGAAGAACTCTTTTATGGCAGCAGTTACGGGCTTGATGTTGATAAGTCCCTGAGGAGTAATGGTATTAATGTCCTGACTTGCCATTCTCTCTTTAACGACTCTCTCCATTCTTGAAACACCGATTCTGAACTGGTTCTGAAGGAGCTCGCCGACGGCTCTGATACGACGGTTGCCGAGGTGGTCAATGTCGTCCTTGTTTCCGATGCCGTATTCAAGGTTGATGTTATAGTTAACGGATGCAAATACATCTTCAACCGTTATGTGCTTAGGAATAAGCTTATCGATATTCTTCTTTAAAGCAGCCTTAACATCGGCAGCGGTTTTGTTCTCCGCCAATATCTTCTTAAGACGGGGATAGTAAACTCTCTCCGTAATTCCGATCTCTTCTTTTTCTTTATCTTTAAGGTTAACCCAGTTATCGATATTAACCATCATATTGGAAAGAACCTTAACGGATCTTCTCTCTGTCGTTCCGTCAGTCTTCTTAACTTCAACGTCCACAAAAACGGCAGGTACGGCAGCATCCTGAATGGCATCCGCCATCTCATGCGTAACAACCTCACCGGCCTTTGCGATTACATTCCCTTCCGTATCTATAACGTCTTCGGCAAGGGTAAATCCTGCAATTCTGCTTCTGAAGGAAAGCTTCTTCGTGAACTTATATCTTCCAACGTGAGCAAGATCGTATCTTCTCGGGTCAAAGAACATACTATAGATAAGACTCTTGGCATTCTCCACTACGAGAGGCTCGCCCGGTCTTAACTTCTTATAAAGCTCAAGGATACCTTCCTCATAGCATGTGGAAGGGTCCTTCTCCATGGTTGCAATAAGCTTTGGCTCTTCACCGAAAGCATCGATAATGTCCTGATTCGTTCCCCAAGGTCTTTCGGCATCCTCATCAGCGTCACCGAAAGCACGCAAAAGAACGGTAACAGGCACCTTTTTGTTCCTGTCTACCTTAACATAGAATACATTGTTAGCATCAGTCTCATATTCTATCCAGGCACCGCGGTTCGGAATCACCTGACAGTTGTAGAGATTGATTTTTCCGTATTTATCTTTTTGAATATCATAATAAATCCCGGGAGACCTTACCAGCTGGCTGACTATTACTCTCTCGGCACCGTTAATTACGAAGGTACCGGTGTCTGTCATAAGCGGAAGATCACCCATAAATATCTCATGTTCACTGATGTCGCCGGTTTCTTTATTATAAAGGCGCACCACAACTTTAAGAGGCGCTGCGTACGTAGCGTCTCTTGCCTTACATTCTTCTATGGAATACTTCGTATCTTCACGACATAACTCGAAATCAACAAACTCAAGACTAAGCTTATTATCTCGATCGTCGATCGGTGAGATGTCTGAGAATACCTCTTTTAAGCCTTCAGTAAGGAACCACTGATATGAGTCCTTCTGTACGCCAATAAGATTAGGCATCTCAAGCACTTCTTTTTGTCTGGAAAAGCTCATACGTGTGGCACTTCCAAACTTCTTTGGACGAATCCTGTTTTTCTCCATAAATGTTTTCACCCCTTGAATTTACTCTGATAAACAAATAGATTCTTTCTTCTTATATGCAAAAAAGCATATGATACTCAATCGCATAAAAGCGCATTTTCCATAGTATCATATGCCTTTATTAAAGTCAACACATTAATTTTGTTAAAAAAAGCCGGCATCTGCCGACTTTTTCCGATTGCGACGTATGAATTACTTAAGTGTAACTTTACCGCCTGCTTCTTCAACCTTCTTCTGAATCTCTTCAGCTTCTTCCTTGGAAGCGCCTTCCTTAATCATCTTAGGTGCTCCGTCAACAAGGTCTTTAGCCTCTTTAAGTCCGAGACCTGTAACCTCACGAACAACCTTGATAACCTTAACCTTAGCATCACCTGCTTCAGTAAGCTCTACATCAAATGAATCCTTGTCAGCACCGCCTGCTGCGTCTCCGCCTGCTGCGCCGCCTGCTACTACAACGCCTGCTGCTGCAGATACGCCGAACTCTTCCTCACAAGCTTTTACGAGATCGTTAAGCTCAATAACTGATAAACCTTTAATTGCCTCGATGATTTCTTCTTTAGTCATTGTTATTCTCCTTATATATGTATATCAACTTAAAATCAAATTATTCTTCTGTCTTTTCCTCAGCGGGTGCTTCTGCAGGAGCCTCTGCTTCTGCAGATTCCTCAGCGGGAGCCTCAGCCGGTGCTTCCTCAGCAGGAGCCTCAGAAACTGCAGCTTCTGCTGCAGTTTCTGCAGATTCTTCTGCTGCAGATTCCTCAGCGGGAGCCTCAGCCTCAGGTGCTGCCTCTACAGGAACTTCCTCAGCCGGTGCTTCAGCTGCTGCTTCAGCAGTAGCTTCTTCTGCAGGAGCCTCTGCCGGAGCTGCTTCCTCGGCCGGTGCCTCAGCTGCAGGAGCTGCGTCTGCAGTTTCCTCAGCAGGTACCTCTCCACCCTTCTCTGCTATCTGTGCAACCACACGTGCAAAGTTGGCGATAGGTGACTGAAGACTTCCAAGAAGCTTGGAAAGCAACTCTTCTCTTGAAGGGATTGAAGCAAGCTGCTCAATACCCGCTTTGTCATAGTAAGTTCCCTCAACTACTCCGCTCTTTAATACGAGAGCATCCGCCTCTTTGGCGAACTTTGCAAGAATTCTTGCAGGAGCAGCCGGATCCTTATCACTGATTGCAATAGCGGTAGGACCTGTAAGATCATCTTTTAATGATTCAAACTGTCCGCCCTCGATGGCACGCTTAACGAGAGTGTTCTTATATACTTTATAAATAACTCCCTCTTCTCTTAAGTTCTTACGAAGCTGTGTGTCCTGCTCCACGGTAAGACCGCGGTACTCGCAAAGAACAACTCCGAGAGCTCCATCGAGATTACCGGCTATTTCCTCAACGATAGGCTGTTTAATCTCTACTTTAGCCATAATCTTTGTCTGCCTTTCTTATTAAACTTCTTAACAAAAGACCCGGGCACATACCAACCCGGGTCTTACATAATACGACAACAAAATAAGCGTCGTAAGTATCTTAGTACCTGGGCGGGCGTTTACCTTTAACCTCATAATGAGGACCTGCTGTCTTCGGTTATATTTTCAACTTGTATAATGTATATTAGATAATCAGTATTGTCAAGTGTAATTACTGCATATATTTTGCAGTGTTAATCTTTACTCCCGGTCCCATCGTGGAAGTAAGAGTGATGCTCTTAAGGTACTGACCCTTAAGAGATGCAGGCTTAGCCTTAACGATGGCTGACATAAGCGCTTCAAAATTCTCAGTAATCTGCTCCGGAGTAAATGAAGCCTTACCGATCGGAACGTGTACGATGTTTGCCTTATCGAGTCTGTACTCGATCTTACCTGCTTTGATGTCCTCAATAGCTTTGGTTACGTCCATTGTAACCGTACCCGCCTTGGGGTTTGGCATAAGTCCCTTAGGACCAAGCTCTTTACCGAGTCGTCCGACTACACCCATCATGTCAGGTGTGGCAACGATAACATCGAACTCGAACCAGTTCTCGTTCTGAATCTTAGGAATAAGCTCCTCGCCGCCTACATAATCTGCGCCTGCAGCCTGAGCCTCGTCTGCCTTAGCACCTTTTGCAAATACAAGTACTCTTACCTTCTTACCTGTTCCGTTAGGAAGTACAACCGCGCCTCTGATCTGCTGCTCAGCCTGTCTTCCGTCACATCCCGTTCTGATGTGAGCTTCGATTGTTTCGTCAAATTTTGCCGTTGCATTGTTCTTGACTAATGCGCATGCCTCTTCGGTCTCGTAGTTAGTTGCGCGGTCAATGTTCTTAGCGGCTTCTAAATATTTCTTTCCTCTTTTCATGATTAAGTTACCTCCCGCGTATTACTCTTCTACCGTTATACCCATGCTTCTTGCAGTACCTGCAATCATGGACATTGCTGCTTCGATTGATGCCGCATTAAGGTCAGGCATCTTGGTCTCTGCTATCTTCTGAAGATCAGCCTTGGAGATAGTAGCAACCTTAGTCTTGTTAGGCTCGCCTGAACCTGACTTAATCTTGCAGGCCTTCTTTAAAAGAACCGACGCAGGCGGAGTCTTTGTAATGAAGCTGAATGATCTGTCGGCATAAACAGTAATAACAACAGGGATGAGAACATCACCTTTATCAGCTGTCTCAGCATTAAATGCCTTAGTGAATTCTACGATGTTAACACCGTGCTGACCGAGAGCCGGTCCGACAGGTGGTGCAGGTGTAGCTTTACCTGCAGGAATCTGTAACTTAATATATCCTTCTACTTTCTTTGCCATTATGGCACCTCCTATGTGGTAATTTCGATTTTAAATTTTGTTTATCTCCCACAAGGGAATTTTCAAAATGAAAACCCCTCAACCAAAACCCGAACGGGTTGGTTTTTACAATATTCGAACGTCTTCAAATCCGACTTCAAACGGAGTCTCGCGCCCGAACATCTCAGCACTGATAGTGACTGTCTGCTTGCCGTCATTGATGGCACTGATGACACCTTCCGTACCGGAAAGTGAACCGCCGGTGATAAGCGCTCTGTCGCCGACCTTGCCGGAGAACTTGATGTGCTGTTTTGGCGGCTCTTCCATTCCCTCCGGAAGCATGATACCGAGAGACTTAATCTCCTGGTACGTAAGCGGCACGGGCTTGGATCCCGGTCCGACAAATCCGGTAACACCGCGCGTATTACGCACGACATACCATGCTTCGTCCGTCATGACCATCTTAACGAGAACGTATCCCGGAAACATCTTCCTTGTTGATTCTTTTTTGACGCCGTTTTTCATCTCAACGACATCCTCCATCGGAACCAGCACCTCGAGTATCTGGTCGCCCATGTTTCTGTTCTCGACAGTCTTATCAATATTGACTTTTACCTTATTCTCATATCCTGAATAGGTATGAACAACATACCAATTAGCTTCGTCCATCGACTCACCTTTTCCTAAAAATTTACTGTATCAGGAACTCAATTCCGGTACGCAGTCCCATATCCACGAAGAATATAATTGTTGCAACGATTGCCGCAACTATAATAACGGTAAGCGTCTCCGACCATACTCTTCCGGGCTTGGGCCAAACTATCTGAGAAAATTCCGACGGCGCCGCAACCTCTGCCTGCGCTTCGGCAGCAGCAGGAGCTTCTTTTTCAACCGTCTCAGTCACTTTAGCTTCTGATTTCTGTTCCTGATTCTGAATGTCTTCTTCGGGAGTCTTTACTCCGTCTTTTGTCTTATCATCCATAATCAAACCCCACTTTTAAATACAGATATTACTTTGTTTCCTTATGTAAAGTGTGCTTTCTGCAGAACTTACAATATTTCTTTGTCTCCATTCTGTCCGGATGAAGTCTTTTCTCTTTCATAGTGTCATAGTTTCTCTGCTGGCATTCTGTGCATGCCAAAATGATTTTGGTTCTCACGGTTATTCCACCTCCCATAAACTTACTTGCAATAGATGCTTCAGGCATAAAAAAAAGACCTGTAGTCCAGCCAACAAAGTTTAGCAGACTTCAAATCCCATGTCAAGGCTAAAGCTTTCCCTTTATTAACTTTTTTATTTCAAGGAAACATTCGTCTATATCGCCGTCATTTGAAAAACGGTTTGTTATCCCCGCATCCGCAAGCTTTTCCTCCGCAAAATCCACATCGTCTGCGGCAAAGCGTCTCTTCACCTCATCAATGCTGGGCTTTGCCTGCCTGCCCTCTCTCTCAAGCGCGCGCTTCATGCGAATCTCAGGAGTCACCTCCACATATATCGGAATTACCCTCTCTTCCCCGAAATACTCCCTATACTTAAGGAAAGCTTCAAGCGTATTAATAACGAAATAATTATCTTCACCGTTAATATTAAGACCTTCGTCAGCCACGGTAAAATAATACCAGTCCCCGAAAACCGTATGATAGACTCTCTCTTCTATCACCTTACCCTCTTTATGGAGCTTAAGTCTTTCGTCGTCACTTATGAATATATATTCCCTGCCGTTTTTTTCGCCTTCCCTCTTGGGTCTTGTCGTATAGAGCACGACAGGCTTTAAGCACAATTGCTCATCAGCAAGAATTCTTCCGGCAAGCTCGTCTTTTCCGGACGCACTTTTTCCCATCAAAAAAAATATCTGCGACATACCACTTCCTTAAGATAAATCAATCCTCAATAAGACATCTTACAAATTCGCCGTCTCTCTTTTTTGAAACGCCATACACTTCGTATTCCTTGGTCAACGCATATCTGATCTTTCCGATAGCATTATCATCAAATATCTCACCCGCAACAATCACGGGGATTCCCGGCGGATAAACGCAAATATTCTCAACCGCCACCTTGCCGGTCGCAGACTCAAGCTTCACGTCTTCCGCTTTTATAAAATTATATTCAACGGCGCGCCACGGAGCCATCCCCATTTCGGGAATGTCATTCGAATTACTGAAATCAACCTTATCCGGCGGCAGGAACTTTGCATCAATGTTCCTAATGGCTCTTGAAAACTCCGTGTACATCTCCTTCGTATCGGCAGGAGACGTCATGGCAAGCGCGTAATCGGGCATACCCATCTCGAATTGGATCTTATATTCAAGAAGCATCTCATCATAGAGCTTCTTACCGTCGTCCGTTAAGAATACAAGCTTTGACGGATCGTCCGTTTCCATGAGTTTAATATTTTCGAGGTTGTCATTTAAGGTAAGACGAAGTGTAATAAGCCTTTTTACGTAGTGCTCCATCATATCTTTTCCGACCTCGGATTCGAAAAGGTCAAGGCACGCACTTATGCTCCCCATAAGAACATATGAGGGGCTTGATGTCTGGAAAGCATTCCAGAAGAATCTTATACGCTCTCTGTCTATAAGGTTCCCGTTTAAAAGAAGCAGGCCCGTCTGAGTAAGTGACGGAAGCGTCTTGTGAAGACTTATAATCGTTGCGTCCGCCCCGAGCTCCTGCGCAGACTGAGGGAAGAGCGGATTAAACACAAGATGTGCACCGTGTGCGGCATCGACTATTAAAGGAAGACCTTTGTCATGCGCTTCCTTTGCAATGCCCTTTATGTCACTTACGATTCCCTCATATGTCGGCGAGGTTATGATAACGGCCTTAATGTCAGGGTCATTTGCAAGGGCTTCCCTTACCGAAGCGGCAGTCACTCCTTTATAGATACCGCAATCGCCCCTTTCCGGAACGACATAAACGGGAGTAAGCCCGCGGGTAATAAGTGCGTTAATTACGGAAATATGCGAATTCCTTGCAACCAGCACCTTATCGCGCTGCATAACCGCACCGCTTACGGCGGCAAGAATACCGGCCGTGGATCCGTTTACAAGAAAAAGAGCTTCGTCCGCACGAAACATCTCAGATGCGCGAAGCATATCCGCGGCAATAACACCTTTTGCATTATGCAGGTTATCAAGTCCGTCCACCTCGGTGAGATCCATTGAAAAAGGCTCACCCAAACGAAGGTCGGCATTCCTTTTGGCACCCGGCATATGAAAAGGCATTATTGAGTTATTCTCTTATATAAACCGTCCATGAAGATATTTTATTATTCTTTTTGATTTTATACAAGTAAAAAAAGATGAGTATCATTTCGGTTGACACCGTGGGATAAATAATACAAATAATAAAAATTTTTATGCCTTTATTATGAAAGCGTTTGTCTTTTTATATTAAAAAACTCTATCGGAGTATTCGGGTTTTTGAAGTCAGTAGACGGGAAAGCGTCTGCTTTTATATTAAAAAACGGAGAGACAAAATCTCTCCGTAAATATTAAAAATATGAATTCAAACCTTTGTAATTACCGAATGTAACTCCGCATCTTCCGCCATGATACTGTCTTACGATACCTGCATCCGTAAGGCTAAAGAGCGTGGAGTTCTTCATCGATGTTCCGAGGTTACCCTGAGAAACCCTGGAAGCAGATGAGTAAGCACCTGAACCGCAGTCGTTCGGAAGAGGATCTGCAATCTTAAATACAAGCTCTTTTCCATTCATCTCCCAACCGGTTATTGCAATCCAATGGGTGTAAACCTTGAAGTTTTGAATAATTACCATTGAAGTCTGACCGTGGGTTAAACTGTCCTTTAAGTAGTTTGCATTTAACGCGCTGCCGGTAACTGACTTTACGGGCACGCCTCTTGTGGTGTTCTCATTATTTATTACTTTAACGGCATTACCGGGTGTTGAGCAACCGACTCCGCCCTTTTTTCCAAATGAGCTTCCGCATACCGCACGCCATGTAGAGAGATAATCCTCGTACTCACCCTTGGTGTCGATACCCTTGCAATATCCGACAGCCTGCATTGCCATAAGAGCTGATGACGATCCGCATGACATCGGATAGTATCCGTATGTTTTGTACTGGTTTACGTACTTGAAGTCGGAATGGTTAACTCCGATAACGATTCCGTTTTCGGAAAACTTATAATCGGAGCCTTCAATCCGGGTTGTGCGTGATGCCTGCATCCAACCGCTGCCGTCAAAGTAGTGAAGACCGTCGTTGTTAGTGTACCAGCCTTTTACCATCCAACCGTTTGGTCCGAAGTATGACCAGTGTACTTTGTTATTACCGTCGGGATTGGTCTTTGTTCCCATTCTCTGCCAGCCTGTTCTAAGCCAGCCGTCAGCTCCAAAGTATGACCAGTGCACTTTACTGTTACCGTCCGGGTTCTTGGATGTTCCCATCATCTGCCATCCCGTACGAAGCCAGCCGTTAGATCCGAAGTATGACCAGTGAGCGGTCTTTTCTCCTTCTTTGCTTCCCATATATTTCCAACCGGTATAAAGTCTTCCGTTGGTGTAGTCAAAGAAAGAAAAGTGGTTCGTATCCTGACCGTCCGCTTTCGTAAAATATCTCCAACCCTTAATGAGCTTGCCGTCTTTTACGAAATGAAAATATCCGTTTAAGTAAATCCAATTGTTACCTTTTTCCGGAACCTCTACGTTTTTACCTTCAATGTTAACCTTTACGGTTTTTGGTGTTGTGGTTTTATTGGTTGAATTACCGGAAGTTGTCTTAGAAGTACTTGTTGAAGTCTTCTTGGTTGTATTACCCGAAGTTGTCTTCGAAGTATTCGTTGTAGTCTTCCCCGTTGTGTCTGTTGTCTTTTTCGTATTATCAGCAGACTTTTTATCAGTGCCATTTGTTGCAGTTGTCTTTGTTGCAGATGTTGCAGCCTGTGTTGCGGCAAATGTATCAGTCTGTGCCGCTGTCGCAAAGCATGTGATTGAGCCTGCGGCAATTAAGGCTGCGGTTAAAGTTTTCTTAAAAATCATTAGTATCTCCGTGTTATAAAAAATATATTAAAATTTTCCACAAAAAAAGTGGCGATATAGACTGCCACCATGCGATTTTAGGAATAGGGTTCTTTTAGAAACCTACTACATAATAATATGTCTGTAATAATTTGTCAACTATTTTGTAATATTTTTGTAATATTTGTTAATTATTTAACGAAGTAAAATGTAAGTGTTACTTTACAAGCGCACTAAACGCGATAAATATGCGGTTTTTCGGGGCTTATAGGGTGTTGAAGTGATGTGTTTATGCTGTAAAAAGTTGAAGGTTTCCGTCAAAAATGTGATAAAAGTTGAAGTTTTTTGTAATATTTAAACAAAATATTTTTTTAAATTATTACGGGAAAAAATTATAGATGATAATTCTTGCATTACCCGGACAGAATTCCTGTAACATTCGGACAGGATTCTTGTAATACGCGGACAAGATTCTTTAGTTATTCGGACAAGATCCTTAAATTATTTGATGATTCTTGTCCCTCCGGGACAGCTGCAAACGGTATACTATTTTCCATAGTTGACGGCATTTAATTTTCCATAGCTGACGGCATTTAATTTTCCATAAATCAATTACTGTCTAAAGCGGAGCCGTGAAAGTGTGCACTTTGTGGCGAAAAATTGTGTATTTTGCTTGACTGCTTACATAAGTCATTAAAAACAAAATCCCACAACTGTATTTAATTCAATTGCTTTTTCAACAATCCTACGAATTTCTTTTGCCGGGTTAAGAACCTCCTCGTTGTCGCAATTATTTATCGTACGATCTATAATCTCCAAAATCTGAGGAAGAATCTCCGGTTCTGCAAATTCTTCTTCATACATATGAATTATCAAATCGCATTCTGCGCTAATAAAATTAAATAAATATTTTTCCAATAATAAATACAATTTTTCATCAAACCAAAAACCTTCAAAACCTTCTTTTATGTCACCTTTTTCATCGAAAATGTTATTTTCCAGTTCTTTCTTTAAAGCTATCACTATGTAATAACGATGGTTTAAATCCAAATATTCTGTATATCCGGGTATATTATCCATAATCACACCGTCCCTTTCTTGTATGTCATCCTGAAATGAGTAAGTCTTAACCACTCTGCCTTACGCGCTTTCCCTTGAAAAGTACCGGGAATGCTCGCCACATATCTTCCCCCTGTACCATCAGGGCGTATTTCCTGTATCCTAAAATATTTTCCTCCTATGGCGACAACTATAGCATACTCTTTATCATCTGACATATCTATGGCAGTCGTCAACGACGATGATGTGCTTTAAGACTTCAACAATATAAATGCTCCGTTGCACAACGGTTGATGTAAAAGATACGTTCCCTCGAATCCTTAATTTTTTCCATAAATATTGGATCACAATTAAAATTAATAATTTCCTATAGACAAGTATATATACCTATGCTATATTATCTCGAGCGGCATTCGCCGTTTTCTTTAGTGACATTCGTCACAATTTTTCATTTATAAAAATCACAAACAGGAGGCTGAAAATTATTGGAAAAAAATACTAATCCCAAAACTTTAGCAACAATTAATTCAGAATTCGAAACCGGAATATCAGACAGCAAGTCAGATACAGCTGCTGTTTTCGAATCAAGGCGCATCAATTTATCAAAAAAATTTGATGATTTGAAATTCACGGACGACTTTATGTTTTGCACTACACTTATTAATAATCCGGAGCTTTGCAAAGAGCTT
>CAJOLA010000012.1 GCA_905235275.1 uncultured Lachnospiraceae bacterium | reverse complement strand
GATAAAGCAGATTTAAAATGAAGTCGATTTTTAATATGCTAATATAATTAAATATTTGAATATAGTTAATATATTAACTATAATATCAGTGAAAAGAAAAACAAACCTGAACGATAAGAGAATAACCGAGAAACTTTTAAAGCGACTTGTGGGAGAAATCCTGCTGGTCGCATGCGTGCAATGATTAAATAATAAAAATCCCGATTGAAAAAAATTTCCATCGGGATTTTTTAATGGCACAACGCAAAATCATTTTACGATCAGTAATCATACCCGGACGTTTCATAAGTATAGTATGTAGTCTCCGGGGTCGTCTGCTGCGTAGTCGTATATGTCTGTTGTGTGGTAGTTGTATATGTCTGAGGCTGTGTATACGTGGACTGATTATAATCACTGTCGTCTTCATCATCCTCATCGTAATAATAATCCTCGTCGTCCTCGTCATAATATGTAGTGGTAGTCGTGGTTTCTTCCTCAGTCTCTTCTTCCGTCGTCTCTTCAGGCGGCTTCTCGGCAGTAACCGCACCTGCAATCATGGAAAAGTTTGCGGAATATAAACTGTCGGATTTAATCTCGGCAAAGACAGACGTTGTCTGTGTTTCAGACTCCGCCTGTGCAACGGTCGTCTCCTCGGCCGTAACCTCAGGCGACTGAACGGCGTAGCCGACCCCTGCGATAATAAATGTCGCTGCGGTTGCGGCGCATATGGAAGTAATTGTCAGTAATGTAACCTTGTTCATGATTTTCCTTCTTTTAAACGGCGATGCCGAGATTTAAGTGGAATTAAATATTACAACAAGTACGACGGTTGTCAAGTGTTTTGCAAACGGGGTATTGTATTAGAATAAATTATATAGTAGAATACCGCTCATGCAACACAACGTACATTTTTTTCTTACAACGATTATTCTTTTACTTATTTCAATAACCGATTCAAAATACAAAAAAATACCAAACGGACTTACGGCAGCTGTGGCAGTATTATCAACCGTAAGCGCCCTGTCGGATGTTTTAATTCGTGGAACATCGCCGCTTAAGATGCTTGCGGGTGCGGTGGCGGGGCTGATTATTTTGCTTCCTGCATTTTTTATAACGGGCAAGAGCTTCGGTGCGGGAGATAAAAAGCTTTTCATGGCGCTTGGGATATCTCTCGGGATAAAGGGAGTAATGTTTCTTGTGCTTTTCACGATGGTTGGCGCCGCCGTCTACATACTCTTCATTAAAAAAGGCGCCCGCACACAAAGCGTGGCGCTGGCACCTTTTATTATGTATTCGTATATCCTTATATATTGCCCGGGGATTTAGGCATTATCGTCGGAACCGTTATCCGGATCCTTGGCAATTGAAATCTTGATTCCGGGGCCTTCGCCACCGTCATCGCTTTCGTTCTCAACGGTTTCTACGGAACCGTCGGCATTCTCTTTTTCAACCTTTACATTAACGTGCGGAGCATCCTCTATAGGATCGTTTGTCTTTTCTTCGTCCGCATCATCAACAACCTTAAGGTCAGGCTCTGAACCGAGAACCTTTTTCCTGTATTCGGGGAGCTTGTCCTTTGTGATAACGAGGTTTTCACCCATCGGGTTAATAACAAGTCCCACATTATCATCAAGCTCGAGTACCTGCTTCGGTCCCATAATCATGATGCCCCAGTCGTCAAGCTTGTAGAGTTTTCTCATCTCGTCGATGTCGGTAAAGAGTCCGATGAACTCTTCGTTCTCGGCATTGTTAATGTGAGGAATGGCAACCTGGCCTTCCGGAGTTCTTGACTCTTCGCCGTTTTCGTCACGCTGCTTAATCGGAACCAGAAGGTTTGCGCTCTTGAAGGCTTCCCACATCTCGGCATCCTTGCGTTCGCAGTTTTCCTTACGCTCCGGATAATTAACCGGCCAGCGAAGCTCGGAAAGGCATGTGTTCATTGCATATCTGAACTCCGGATTATAGAAAGGCGGATGAGCAGGAGTCTCTTCAATGATGGTAGACTTCTTATCCTCATCGGTAAGGAATCTCTCGACATCAAGAGGCACATGATGCTGTCCGTTATCAACGGTTACGCTCTTAACGCCAAGAAGCGTAAGCCATACGAAAAGAGGTACCTGGAGATTTTCCTTGTTGGCTTCGAATACGGAAAGCTTTCTGAACTGCTTTCCGTAAAAGTCAACGGCGTCCTCAGCGTAAGACTTAAGTGAATAAATATCTACGGAGCCGTTATTAAAGAAAGGTGCTCTCGTAGTATTATCAACCGTAAGATAAATGGTGTCCGCCTCAAGAATCTTCTTATAAAGAATCTCTGTAATCTCATCAAGACGTGCCTGCTTGGAAGGATTGTTATCCTTTCTCATCTTCTGAATGATGGCACTTAACTCCTGTATTGTAAGAAAACGGAAGGACTCAATATCGGAGTTATCAATCATTGCAATAAGCTCGTCCATGCGCTCGGCTGAAAGTCTTTCTTTGTTGGACTTGTTCTTGCCGTTAACGAGACTTGTAATGTAATAATTCTCCTTAAATAAATCCGCATTGTCATTATCAACCCAGAGACCGTACGCGTTGTCATTCTCCGTACCGTCTTCCTTGTGTGTGATTTCTTCAAATGTATCACGACCGATTCTCTCGATACCGGTAATCTTACATGTGAGGACGGGCTTATTCTCGTCGCTGAATACAACGATACCTTCTCCCGCATGAAGAGTTCCTTTCTCGATTACACCTGAAAGAAATGTGGTAGGAACGTTATTTTTATTAACGGTCATAACACCGTCAATCTTAAAAATTGAATCTGAACCGGCAACACTTTCCGGAACATTATTGTTAGTAGTTTCTGCCATAATGAACCCCCGTTCTTATTTAAAATTTATTCCATATAATTATAACATTTATCATGTTGTAAAAAAATAAAATCTTGCGAAAAACATCTTAAAGATTTATCATGAAATTACAGTCATGAGTATTGTATTCGGGAGAGGGTTTTAAGATGTTCCGGGTAAAAATCGGGCTGGATTTTTTGGGGTTTTTACTATATAATATGCGAGTTGTGTTTTTAACTTTATGGAGATTAGGGGCATATAATGACGATATTTGACTGGCTGGCCTTTCTCGGAGGGATAGCGATGTTTTTATACGGAATGCATGTTATGGGAGCGGGACTCTCCAGCACTTCCGGCGGAAAGATGGAATCTTTCCTCGAAAAATTTACAAATAATCCCATTAAAGCCGTTTTGCTTGGTGCGGGCGTAACCGCCGTTATTCAGTCGTCATCGGCTACGACTGTTATGGTAGTCGGTTTCGTTAACTCCGGTATCATGAAGCTTGAGCAGGCTGTCGGAGTTATCATGGGAGCTAACGTGGGTACGACTGCTACCTCATGGATTTTATCCCTTTCGGGAATAAACGGTGATAATGTGTTCGTAAGACTCTTGCAGCCCTCATCATTTGCACCGGCAGTTGCGTTTGCGGGAGTTATTCTCGTGACGTTTATGAAGAGCGAGAAGAAGAATAACATCGGTCAGATTCTTTTCGGTTTCGGTCTTCTTATGATCGGTATGGACTTCATGAGTGCGGCCGTGGCACCGCTTGCCGATTCGCCTGAGTTTGCGGGATTCCTTACGATGTTCTCGAATCCGATTCTCGGAATACTTGCCGGTCTTGCATTTACCGCGGCAGTGCAGTCATCATCCGCATCTGTCGGTATTTTGCAGGCACTTATCCTTACGGGGTCGGTCAACTTCTCGAGCGTGCTTCCGATTATCATGGGACAAAATATCGGTACCTGCGTAACTGCTCTTATATCCAGTGCGGGAACGACAAAGAATGCTAAGAGAGCGGCGTTCATTCACCTTTATTTTAACGTGATCGGTACCGTATTGTTCGTGGCGGTGTTCTACACGATTAACGCATTTCATCCGTTTGCGTTTCTTGATCAGCCGGCGACCGTTATGGGAATAGCGATATTCCATACGGTATTCAACCTTATTACCACGGCGGTACTTTTGCCCAACAGAAAGCTTTTGCTTAAGCTTGCATACCTTACGGTTCGCGGAGAGGATAAGAAAGATGAGACAGACGAGATCCAGAGAAAATACCTTGCACGACTTGATGAACGTTTCCTTAGCAATCCTGCTTTGGCTCTTGAGCAGGCATCTGCGGTCGTCGGGCAGATGGCAGAGACTGCAAAGGAGAGCCTTCGTATTGCTATTGATTTACTATGGAACTATGACCAGGACAAGGCGGATCAGGTAATAGCCATGGAAGAGCAGGTGGATATCTACGAGGATAAGATAGGATCGTACCTGCTAAAGCTAAATTCAAACGACATGACCGTAAAGGATGTCGATACGCACGGAATGCTTCTTAAGTGTATCGGAGATCTTGAACGAATGTCGGATCATGCCACTAATATTTTGGAATCGGCGCAGGAGATGTACGAAAAGAAAGAGCATTTCTCGCCTGCCGTTTCCGAAGAGATGAAGGTATTTACGAGTGTCGTTTTGGATACCGTTGAGATAGCGGTTGAGACGGTTAAGACAAAAGACATAGAAGTGGCTAAAACCATCGAGCCTCATGAAGAGGTTATCGATAAGATAAGCTACAGAATGAAAGAAAGAAGAATCATGTATCTTGGCGGAGGAGAATGTACCCCTGTTATCGGTTTCGTTTTATCGGATCTTAACATCGACCTTGAACGTATCGGTGACCACTGTTCCAATATCGGTGTAACGGTGATAGAGATTGCAAAGAACGATTACGATATGCATGAGTATAAGGACTTCGAAGTAAAAGATAAAAACAACGTTGAATTTAAAAAACAGGTTGCTGAGGTTGAAGAGATTTACAGACTTCCGGATCCGGTTGTTAAGCCGAAGGTAAGAAGCTCTCAGCCCGTGACCAAGCCTGAAGATGTGGAATAATATTATGAAGGATATAACTGTTATCTTGACGGGGGGAACCATTGGCAGCGATGTAAAGCATGGCTCCATCGGTATTTCCTCGGGAACGACAGAGAGTATTATCCGGATGTATAAGGAAGAAAACGGTGATGCACACAATTTTGATATTGCATCACCGTTTACGATTTTAAGCGAGAATCTTACGCCGGATGATATGAATGAGCTTTTGCTTTATTTAAAAACAATCGATACCAAAGAGTGCCGGGGCATAATCATAACTCACGGTTCGGACACGTTATCGTATACCGCTGCATTTCTGGGTTCGGTATTAAAGGACTTGATTTATTGCCCCATCGTATTGGTTGCGGCAGACAAGCCTCCTTTGGTGCACGGCAGCAACGCCTATGCGAATTTTGAAGGAGCGGTTAATCTTATAGATTTCTTAAGCCTTGCGGGTTGTTACAATGACGTATTTGCCGTATGGCAAAAGGGAGGCTCGTATAACGCATATCTCGGACGTGAATTAAAAGAGGCAGACAGTGCAGGTGATGATTTTTTAGCATTCGGTGGGATGCCGTTTGCCGAGTTTTTGCCGCAGGGCATAAGTCTTACGGGTAACGGCTACAGCTGGAGAGTTGTCATTAACGACCTGCATGATAACAGATGCGAACCCGTACCTGATGCGGATGAGCGCATGCGAATTTTAGAAAAGGGTATTAATACGGATATCAGGATAAAGGCCGTAAGGCCGTATCCCGGATTTTCCTACGGGGATGAAGATATTGAAAACTTCGATGCGGTGCTTGTGTACGGATATCATTCCGGGACATTTTGCACGGGAGAAGGTGCGGGAAGAGTAAAAGATGACCGCCTTACTTTTCAGGCATTGGCAGGTAAATGCACAGAAAGTGGAAAGACTTTATATGTTGCCTCTTTTAAGGAAGATGAGACGGATGTTTATGAGAGCCTTAAAGGAATGGACGGTGCTAAAGTGAAGAGATTATACGATATGTCCTTTGAGGCGGCTTACGCTAATTGTCTTATGCTTGAATCTTTAAAGTAAAAGTTATATGATTGACGGAAATGTTTATAGATATAGGTAGAAATGGAGTATTATTATGGGTCGTTGGTTAAAGACGTTAAAACCATATACTTTTTCCATAATTATTGTAATAGCACTTCTTGTGATACAGGCAATCTGTGAGCTTACGCTTCCTGATTATACTTCAAGAATAATTGATACGGGTATACAGGGCTACGGTGTGGAGCACGTGTGCCCCGAAAAGATAACTGCCGAAGAATTCGAGTACGCTAAGCTTTTCATGGATGAAAAAGAAGAAAAGCTTTGGAATGATGCTTACAACAGAAACGGTGATATTTATGAGATTAAGTACACCGATGAGAAGGTTCTTGATGACCTTGATAAAGAGCTTGCCATTGCAATAGTTTTGGACGGTCAGGTATCAGGCCTGGATGAGGAAGCTCTTCTTAAGATTCTTGAAGAGAGCCCGGACGTTACGCCGGAGGTTCTGGGTATTACGGAATACCCTGCCGATTTGCGCCCTGCCATTAAGAATATGCAGGATGCCGGCATGATGGATGATTCCATGCTTGAGGAAATGAAAACAAAGGTTTCCGAGCAGCTTGACGCTTTGGGCGGTGAAGAGCTTCAGATGAGCATGGGCAGGGCTCATGCTAAGGTTTTGGATGAGCAGGCGGGAGTGGACATTTATGCCAAGCAGCAGGGCTATCTCGGAAGAACCGGTGGAATTATGATTGTTGTTGCCGTTATTGAGGCGGCGGCGATGATACTCGTTTCCTTCTTTGCATCAAGAATCGGTGCGGGCGTGGGAAGAGATTTAAGAGGCAAGGTTTATTCTCAGGTAATGAAGTTTTCCAACGCCGAGATTGAGAAGTTCTCGACCGCATCTTTAATAACAAGAACCACGAATGACATTCAGAATATCCAGATGACGACGACACTGGCGTTAAGACTCGTTCTTTATTCACCTGTTATGGCCATTGGCGGCGTCATAAGAGTTGCCACGACCGGAGCCGGTATGTGGTGGGTTATCGCGGCTGCCATACTTGCCATTGTCGGGATTATCATTTTCCTGTTTGCTTTGGTTATACCGAAGTTTGCCGTTGTGCAAAAGCTGGTCGATAACATTAACAGAATAACCAGAGAGATAGTGACGGGACTTCCCGTAATAAGGGCTTTCGGTAACGAGAAAAAAGAAGTGGAGAGATTTAAAGGTGCCAACATGGATCTCTATAAGGTTCAGCTCTTCATTAACAGAGCGATATCCTTTATGTATCCTTCTTTTATGTTTGTAATGTTCGGGGTGTCAACTCTCATCGTATGGGTAGGTGCCCACAGAATCGATGAGGGTTACATGAGAGTCGGACAGATGACGGCATTTATTACTTATACGATGCTTATCATCATGTCATTTATCATGCTTACCGTTATGGCTGTCATGATACCGAGAGCTGCCGTTGCGGCACGTCGTGTGGATGAGGTTATAAATACGGATTCATCCATAAAGAATAAACCGGACGCAACAGTGCTTGCCGATACAAAGGGAAGCGTTGAGTTTGATAACGTAAACTTCGCTTATCCCGGTGCCGATGAAAACGTGCTATCGAATATCTCATTTACGGCACAGGCGGGAAAGACTACCGCCATTATCGGGTCAACCGGTTGCGGAAAGTCTACGCTTATTCAGCTTATCCCAAGACTCTATGACGTAAGCGACGGATCCGTTAAGATAGACGGGACGGACGTGAGGGACATTGAACTTAAGAGTCTGAGAGAGCAGATCGGTTATGTTCCTCAAAAAGGAATACTCTTTTCCGGAACCATTAAGTCCAATATTTCATACGGTAATACGGATGCGACCGATGATGAGATAAAAGAGGCGGCAGTCATTGCCCAGGCCGAAGATTTTATCGAGAAGAAGGAAGAAGGGTATGAGAGCCCGATTTCCGAAGGCGGTACAAACGTATCGGGCGGTCAGAAGCAGAGACTTGCGATTGCAAGAGCTCTTGCCAAGCATCCGAAGATATTCATATTTGACGACAGCTTTTCGGCACTTGATTTAAGAACCGATAAGAGATTAAGAAAAGCGTTAAAGGAGAATGTCGGAGATTCCACCGTCATTATCGTTGCCCAGAGAGTAAGTACCATTATGAATGCGGATCTTATTCTTGTCATGGAAGACGGTAAGATTGTGGGAAGAGGTACGCATCAGGAACTTCTTGAGGGCTGCGATGCCTACAAGGAGATAGCACAATCACAGCTTACTCCCGAAGAGTTGCTTGGAAAGGGGGTGAGCGCCAATGCCTAATCCAAACAGACCAAGACATAGGGGAGGCGGTTTCGGGAACCCCATGGCAGGAGGAACCGGAGAGAAAGCAAAGGATTTCCGAGGTGCCATTCGCAAGCTCGTTAAGTACATGAACAAATACGTCATTGCGCTTATCATAGCGATGGCCTGTTCAGCTGCAAGCTCAGTATTCTTCGTGCTGGGTCCAAAGAAGATGGGTGGCGCAACCACCATACTTGCCGAAGGCATCATGTCCAAGATAAACGGTGACGGATTCATAGACATGCCGGCAATCGGATACGTTCTTATAGTAACGATTATCCTGTATGTAATAGGCGCGCTGTTTATGATGACTCAGTCCCTGATTATGGCGTGGGTGACTCAGAAGGTTGCGTTCGGTTTAAGAAAAGACATATCCGAGAAGATTAACACTCTTCCCATGGGATATTTCGAAAGTAAGCCGACGGGAGAGGTGCTCTCCACCGTGACCAATGACGTGGACACGATAGGTCAGTCTCTCAACCAGAGCTTTACCACCATAATTCAGTCCATAACGACGCTGGTCGGCGTTTTGGTAATGATGCTTACCATTTCACCGCTTATGACTCTGATAGCCGTGATAATGCTTCCGGTGTCGCTCGGACTTGTGGCTTTTACAGTCAAGAAATCACAAAAATATTTTGATGACCAACAAAATCACCTGGGCGCATTAAACGGTCAGGTCGAGGAGAATTACGGCGGACATCTCGTCGTTAAAGCGTTTAACAGGGAAGAGCAGGCGACGCGTGAGTTCACCGAAGAAAACGATATAATGTATAAGTCCGCATGGAAGTCACAGTTCTTATCCGGACTCATGCAGCCGATAATGATGGCGATAGGTAACATCGGTTACGTTGCCGTGGCAATCGTCGGCGGTTTGCTTGCCATTAAGAACGTTATTACCATAGGTGATATCCAGGCGTTCATTCAGTACGTAAGAAGCTTTTCGCAGCCGATACAGCAGTTCGCTCAGGTGGTGAACCAGCTTCAGTCAATGGCTGCGGCATCCGAGAGAGTATTCGCATTCCTCGAATCAGAGGATGAGATACCCGTTGAAGATCCGGTTGCCCTTCCGGAGACCTTGGAAGGCCGTGTGGACTTTGAAAATGTCGAGTTCGGATATGATCCCGAGCAGATTATTTTAAAGGGAGTTTCATTTACGGCCGAGCCTCACAGCAAGATTGCAATAGTAGGTCCCACGGGTTCCGGCAAGACTACCATAGTTAAGCTTCTGATGCGATTCTACGACGTTAACAGCGGTACCATTAAGATTGACGGCGTGGACATCAGTAAGGTTGACAGAAGGAAACTTAGGACGGAATTCGCAATGGTATTGCAGGATACGTGGCTCTTTAACGGCACCATCATGGAGAATATAAGATACGGAAGATCGGATGCCACTGACGAAGAGGTTATCGAGGCCGCCAAAGCAGCAAGGGCACATCACTTCATAGAGACGCTTCCCGGCGGTTATCAGATGGAGCTTAACGAAGAGGCATCCAACGTATCCCAGGGGCAGAAACAGCTCATTACGATTGCGAGAGCCATACTTGCGGACAGGAAGATGCTCATACTCGATGAGGCGACGTCTTCCGTCGATACGCGTACGGAGCAGCAGATTCAGAAAGCCATGGATACGCTTATGAAGGACAGAACAAGCTTTGTTATTGCCCACAGGCTTTCCACCATAAGGAATGCCGACGTAATCCTTGTAATGGAAAACGGTGACATAGTAGAACAGGGCAAACACGATGAGCTTATGGAAAAGGGCGGTTATTACGCAGATTTGTATAACTCCCAATTTGAGTTATAATATTACGAAAAAAGCGGTTTGAAAAAGCCGCTTTTTGTGTCGGAGGAAAAAATGAGCGAAAAAGGATTTGAAATAACACGACCGCGCATTATTGCCGGTATCATATTTTTTGCGATTGCGGGTCTGATGGCCTATATTTCGATAAAAACGGTTCTTTTTTCGACGCCCGAGCAGGGACAGGGACCGATGCTTGTCCTTTTTTGCGGTATCGGAGCGGTTTTTCTTATTTGCGGGATTTATATGTTTGCCTGCAGGTATGTCATTAAAAAATCAATCATAACTTTTTTCGTCGGGATTGCCGCGACAATCGTTTTTTCGATTATCGTGATCTATATGAATAACCATTGACACCCCGAAAAGCCCTATTTAGTGCGATTCTTACTATAAAAACATGATAAATACAGGCATTAGCGGGATTTGATGTGCATATTGCACAAAACGATGTATTTTAGGTGGAAAATATTAAGTTTTATCCACAATTAAGTGTGAAAAGAGGCACTTCAAATGTGTATAATTCAAACGGTTTTAATGTTATCCCCAGACTTATTCACTTTATCCACAATTTTTTTGGAAAAAAATTGTTGAAATTCGGAGTTATTCACGAACAAGTTTTTTGTAAGGGTCCACAAAATTAAAAAAATCTAAAAAAATATGCCCTCAGCCGGTTGACAATCGGAGCAAAAAAAGTCCATCCGCATATTTACTGGACGGAGCAAAAAAAGATAAAAATAAGCGCTAAAAATCTTTATAAAGACTTTATGATTATGTTATAATGTACCTGTAAAAACGTGGAAAAGGGGATGAATAAAATGAGATTCATTATTACCGGAAGAAACATAGTTGTAACTGATTCACTTCGCACGGCTGTTGAAGAAAAGCTTGGAAAACTTGACAGATTCTTTGCTTCAGAGACAGAGGTGCACGTCACACTCAGCGTGCAGAAAGAGCGCCAGAAGATAGAAGTAACCATTCCCGTAAAAGGGCACATAATCAGAAGTGAGCAGGAAAGCGATGATATGTATGTATCAATCGATCTTGTGGAAGAGGTAATAGAGAGACAGTTAAAGAAATATAAGAACAAGATTATCGACAAAAAGCAAAATGCGGCAGTATTTGCCAAGGAATTTGTTGAAGAGGTGCCTGAGGAAGATGATATCGAAGAATCAGGCGATGTTGACATCATCAGAACGAAGCATTTCGGAATCAAGCCGATGTATCCCGAAGATGCATGTATTCAGATGGAACTTCTCGGACACAACTTCTATGTTTTCCTTAATGCGGAGACAGACGAAGTTAATGTCGTATACAAGAGAAAAAACAATTCCTACGGTCTCATTGAGCCCGAGTTGGATTGACATATAAAGAGGCCTTAAACGGCCCGGGAATCTCCTGAAGAGTTAATTCTCTGCGGGGGATTTTTTTATGAAAACAGCCTTCAAAAGTCGTAAAGTCGAACATTTTTTGAAAAAGCTTTGAAAAAGCATAGATATAAGTACTGACTTGTTGCGAAAAGGGCCGTCAAATGTTATAATCACCAAATTAGTATTGTTTAACAATTTTCAGAAATGGAATCTGAGTTTTTTAAGGAGATATACACATATTATGGGATTTTCGGAAAGAAGATTTAATTCACAATCCAAGAAAGAAGTAAAGAGGGTTATGCCTCTGGTTAATAAGATCGAAAGCTTAAGAGAGCCTTACGGTCTTCTTACCGACGAACAGTTAAAAGCCAAAACAAAAGAATTTAAGGAACGTCTCAAGAACGGGGAAACAACGGATGATATCCTTCCCGAGGCATTTGCCACGGTACGTGAAGCTGCCAAGAGAGTGCTCGGAATGGAGCATTACCAGGTACAGCTTATCGGTGGTATCATTCTTCATCAGGGAAGAATAGCCGAGATGAGAACGGGTGAAGGTAAGACACTTGTATCTACCTGTCCCGCATACCTTAATGCGCTTAAAGGGGAAGGCGTACATATCGTAACGGTTAATGATTACCTCGCACAGCGAGATGCCGAGTGGATGGGAAGAATTCACAGGTTCCTTGGATTAAGCGTAGGCGTTATCCTTCATGACCTTAAGGATAAGCAGAGAAGAGATGCATACGCATGTGACATAACATACGTTACCAACAACGAGCTCGGATTTGATTATCTTCGTGATAACATGGCGATTTACAAAGAGCAGCAGGTTCTTCGCGGACTTAAGTACTGCATCATCGATGAGGTTGACTCGGTTCTTATCGACGAGGCAAGAACTCCGCTTATCATTTCCGGTCAGGGAAGTAAGTCGACAAAGCTCTATGAACTCTGCGATGTTCTCGTAAGACAGCTTGAGAAGGGTGAGTTTAAGGGAGAGATGACCAAGATTAAGGCCATCATGCAGGAAGAGATCGAGGAAGACGGAGACTTCGTTGTTAATGAGAAGGATAAGATCGTAAACCTTACCGAGCAGGGCGTGCATAAGGTTGAGAAGTTCTTCCACCTTGACAACTATGCCGATCCCGAGAACCTTGAGATTCAGCATAACGTAACACTTGCTCTTCGTGCTCATAATATCATGCACCGTGACAAGGATTATGTCGTTAAGGATAACGAAGTTCTTATCGTTGATGAATTTACGGGACGTATCATGCCCGGACGTCGTTATTCGGACGGTCTTCATCAGGCCATCGAGGCAAAAGAGCACGTTACCGTCAAAAAGGAGAGCAAGACTCTTGCAACCATAACATTCCAGAACTTCTTTAATAAGTTCGACAAGAAGGCGGGAATGACCGGTACCGCGGCTACCGAGGAAAAAGAGTTCAGAGAGATCTACAAGATGGACGTTGTGGAGATCCCGACCAACAAGCCCGTTATCCGTAAGGATAATGATGATGCCGTTTACAAGACCAAGGCAGGTAAGTTCCGTGCCGTTATCGAGTCCGTTAAGGAATCGCATGAAAAGGGACAGCCCGTTCTTGTAGGTACGGTGACTATCGATACATCAGAGCAGTTAAGTGAGCTTCTTAAGCAGGAAGGCATTGAGCATAACGTACTTAATGCCAAGTTCCATGAGCTTGAGGCTAAGATCGTAGCTCAGGCAGGTAAGATTGGTGCCGTTACGATCGCGACCAACATGGCCGGTCGAGGAACCGATATTAAGCTTGGCGGTAACGCTGAATTTATGGCGAAGGAAGATCTTGTTCATGCAGGCTTTGCCGATGATATCATCGAGGATGCGCTTGAACTCGTGCAGCTTACGGCGCAGGAGGCTAAGGCTGAAGGCGTGCCTTTCGATGATAAGCTTGATGCAGCCATTAATCTTATTGATTTTGACAGCGAATATGAAGAAGCTGCCAACGAGAGAAAAAAGAAGCTTCATGAAGCATGTACCCTTTACAACGAGAAGTTCGAGGTTTACGACAAGAAGGCCGATGAGGAAGGCGAAAAGGTAAGAGAGGTCGGCGGTCTTAAGATTATCGGTACAGAGAGACACGAGTCCAGACGTATAGATAATCAGCTCAGAGGTCGTTCCGGACGTCAGGGAGACCCGGGTGAATCAAGATTCTATCTTTCACTCGAGGATAACCTCATGAGACTCTTCGGTCAGGAACGTCTTATGAACATATTTAACGCGCTCGGCGTTGACGAAGATACACAGATTGAGCACAAGATGCTTACAAGCGCCATCGAGAGAGCTCAGCAAAAGATCGAGACGAACAACTACGGTATGCGTAGCAGACTTCTTCAGTATGATGAGGTTATGAACGAGCAGCGTGAGATCATGTATCATGAGAGAGACCGTGTTCTTAACGGAGAGGACATGAGAGCTTCCATCGTGAAGATGATAGGCGACTTTATCGATACCTCCGTGGACAGAGTTATCTTCCAGGATTCGGAGCCTGCTTCATGGAATTACGAAGAGCTTGATGAAGTGATTCTTCCGACAGTTCCGCTTGAGCCGATTACTCAGTCAGACAGCGTGAAGAACAAGGCAGATCTTAAGAAGGATCTTACTGAAAAAGCATTAAAGAAGTACGAAGAAAAAGAAGCCGAGTTTAACGATGCGGCTCAGATTCGTGAGATTGAGAGAGTCGTTCTTCTTAAGGTTATCGATAATAAATGGATGGATCACATCGATGACATGGATCAGTTAAAGCAGGGTATCGGATTACAGTCATTTGCCCAGAGAGACCCCGTTGTTGAATACAAGGTAATGGGTTATGACATGTTCGATGAGATGCTTTACGGAATCACCGAGGATACCGTGCGTCTTCTTATGCACGTTAAGGCAGAGCACCCCGTTCAGAGAGAAGACGTGGGTCACGTTCATGAGAACGAAGGCGAGGAAGTATCCATGCAGACCATCAGACGTGAAGGTAAGAAGATACGTCCGAATGATCCGTGTCCGTGCGGAAGCGGCAAGAAGTATAAGCATTGCTGCGGAAAAGATGGAAATGACAAAACAGTTAAAGCGGAAGAAGTGACCGTTGAAGAAGAGGCACCCGCTTCAGACGAGGAAAAGTAAGTGTCAATAGTAGAGTTAGATAAGATTAAAACCGCTTTATCGGATTGCGATAAGACGATGGACAGAATAAAGAAGTCACTCGATCTTGAAGGCAAGAAACGCAGGATAGAAGAGACCGAAGCCATAATGGAGGAGCCGGGTTTTTGGGATGACGTGGAGAAATCATCAAAAACCATGAGCGAGCTTAAGAGCCTTAAAGATGCCATCGAAGGATATGAGCATCTTGAGAAGTCCTATGAAGAGATAGGAATCCTTATAGAGATGGCAAATGAAGAAGGCGATGAGTCTCTGGTTGACGAGATTAGAGACGAGTTTGATTCATTCATGGAAAAGCTTGATGAGATGCGTCTTAATACGCTCTTATCCGAAGAGTATGACTCCAGAGATGCCATAGTTAAGTTGAATGCCGGCGCGGGCGGAACGGAAGCCTGCGACTGGTGTTCCATGCTTTATCGTATGTATACGAGATGGGTTGAAAAGAGAGGCTTTACGTCCGAGGTAATAGATTATCTTGACGGTGATGAGGCGGGCATTAAGTCGGTTACGTTCGAGGTACACGGTGAGAATGCATACGGACTTCTTAAGTCCGAGCACGGCGTTCACAGACTTGTTCGTATATCTCCGTTTAATGCGGCAGGTAAGAGACAGACTTCATTTGTATCATGTGATGTCATGCCCGAGCTTGAGGATGATGTTGAGATTGAGATCAACGATGATGACCTTCGTATAGATACTTACCGTGCCAGCGGTGCCGGCGGTCAGCACATCAATAAGACATCATCCGCCATCAGAATTACTCATGAGCCGACGGGAATCGTGGTGCAGTGTCAGAATGAGAGATCTCAGCACCAGAACAAAGAGAAGGCCATGCAGATGTTGAAGGCGCGTCTCTTCATGCTTAAGCAGCAGGAGACTGCGGAGAAGACATCGGACATAAGAGGTGATGTCAAGGATATCAATTTCGGAAATCAGATTCGAAGCTACGTACTGCAGCCGTATACCATGGTAAAGGATCACAGGACCGACAAAGAAGTCGGTAATGCGGGAAGCGTGCTGGACGGAGATATTGACCCGCTTATCGGGGCTTATCTCATTTGGAAAAGTACCGGAAAGAAGGCTGATGAAGAAGCTTAACAGAATGGAGATACGGTATGCTGCAACTTAATCATGTGACCGTGACACGCGGGCAAAAAGAGATTCTTTCCGACTGCACGTTTCAGTTCCAAGAGGGAAAAGTATATGTGATAGTCTCAAGCGATTCGGAGGATCTCAGAGCATTTCTTAAATGCGTATGCAAGGAAAAGGCGACAAAGCGCGGTGAGATCATCACATGGGACGGTTCGACGATTTACAATGCCCTTGATGACATGTTTTTGCCAAGGCATCTTACCGTTAAAGAATATTTGGAAAATCTCGTTAACGTTTCCGGCAATCTTACGACTGCCGGTTCTATTATGAAGAGATTAAAGCTTGACGACAGACACACGGGAAAGGTTATCGGACTGTTGCCGGAGGAGGAGCAGTCCTTAATCAGGCTTGCTCCGGTGTATGCGACGCATCCGTATATTGTATGTTACGGTGATCCGTTTCCGGAAACGGATATTTTTTGTGAGATTATTAATGATTTAAAAGAAGAAAAAGTATTTATCCTTGCAACGACAGATATGGACGAAGCAAGGAAGACGGTTGCCGGCACGGAAGGCATTTTGCTTTCATGTGAGACGGGCGAATTTAAACCGTTATCGATTGGAGACATTTAGCTATGGCAAAGGGAATACCGGGAGACAGAAAAGCGCAGTGGTTTGCCGCTTTTAAATACCCCGTAACGGTAAAGAAGAATAAAATGGCGTCGGGCTCCGAAACCGATCCGTCAAAAAACGACGGTTTCAGAAAGAGCGTGACCGTTTTTTTATTTTTTGCTTGGAGGATTTTGCTTCGCTGGCTGCTTACTCTTATTTTCGTCTTTGTGCCTTCGATACTTATAACCGCGTTCAGACCGGGGCTTTCCGAAAGCTTTGAGGTGACGACGGTATTTATATGGTTCTGGATGATAACCATAAGGGAGGGTCTTGTGTTTACCGAGGTCTTAAAGGTTAAAGAGGCGGACATGGTGATGCTTCGTTCATTCGGTATGGAACCGGGAACATCCTTCCTTGGGAGATTCAGACTCAAGGTTTTGATTGATATAATAAGTTCGGTTCCGATACTTCTTGTTTTCAGAGTTTCGGTGTATCATATGATATGTCTGGTATTGCTTACTATATTTTTCAGAGCAATAGGCGAGAGAAGAGAACTTAAGTCATTCCAGAAGTATGAATTTGTTAATTGGGAAAAGCGCTCCCGAAAGAATACGGCAGTCAGGATAGTGTGCGCGTGTGCTGCATACGGATTCCCGCTTGCGGTTGGGATTATGGCGCCGGGGTGGTTTTGGCTCATACACCCGTTAGTGCTTGCTTTTGTTTTTGCAAAAGCCATGCTTGATTGGAGATACTTAAGAAAATATAAAAACTACGAATACCTTTCACTTGATCTTATTGGCAGGAGTAATGCGTAAATGAAAGAGACCGACAAGAATCGCACACCGTTATCGCTGAGGATAACACTTATCGTAATGATAGTCTGCACCGGGCTGGTTATCGTTACGCTTGCGATTTTGCGCTCTATTCAGAACAATATGGTCTTTTATTCCCGCTATACCTATGTAAGGGAATTTCCTTTGCATGCCACGGACAGCATGACTCCGCAGGAGGAAGCTGACAACTGGATAAGAGGTTTTCTTAATCAGTTTGAAGGAACCCTGGTTCCGACACATGAGAGACTTAAAAAAGTAAGCGTTGATTCGATAGAGCTTGCCGATTCCAAGAATGACACCGTCAGGATTAAGTTTAGCGCGGCACTCACCGATGCGGGAAGCGATTATTTCTCGGAGTGGAATCCCGACTTTTCTGAAGGCCGTATGGTGTGTGATTGGACGGTTAAGCTTGGGGTAGAGACGACTGCAGGTAACCGTGACGGCATATACGTCATTTCCATGACCGATAATGAGAAAAATCCGGTCAATCCGCAGCCTGATACGCCAAATCAGGATGAAGACAATCTGTTTACGGAATACAGGATTGATAACGGGCAGCTTTCCGTCAGCTTTGACGGAGGGGATGTTTTTGTAAGCGTTCCCGTTGATTTGAAGAATCTTCCGTTTTCGGCAGACAGTGATGAGCTTGAGGATGGAAGTTATTATCTGTCACGTGAGTCGGCGGCATTCCTTAGCGGCGGTGCGACGGTAAACGGTGAGAAGATACCGGTAAGCGTCGTATATACCAAGGATAAGGGAGAAACCTGGAACACATCTGAAGTGGACGGTATATTTGATGCGTCATACTATTATATAAAGATGTTTAACGAGAATGAGGGCGTGATAACGGTAGGTTATGCCGCGACAACCACGGAAGAGTTTTCGAAGATATTCTATACGACGGACGGCGCAGGCAGCTGGCAGGCAAAGGGCAGCGGTCCTCTTAATGTTCCGCTTATAGGAGTTAACTTCCTTGACAGGGATACGGCTTTCTTTAGCTATATTTACAGTGCGAATAATCCGTCGAATCTTTTTGTGACAAGAGACGGCGCGTCAACATTTAACCCGGTATTATTACCTGCTCAGCAGCCCGACGCCGACGCCGGTGATAAGAAGTGGGAAGAGATATATAAACAGGCAACGGTTCCGCAGTATAATGAAAATGGACAGCTTGAGGTATTGCTTACGCAGGGTGCCGACGGCAAGTATCATGACGGCAGGACTGCCGCAAGATACACATCCAATGACAAGGGCGTTAACTGGAAGTACGAGGAACAGACTACGTTTATTACCGAGGGCATATAGTCATGAATAATAAGAATAAATCACAGGAATACGATCTTTTGTTTGAAGCATTGCTTTCACTTAAGACAAAGGAAGAATGCAAAGCATTTCTTGATGATATATGTACCATAAAAGAGCTTGATTCCATGGCACAGAGAATGCAGGTCGCAAAGATGCTTAGGAATTCCGGGACATATCTGGATATAGCGGCAGAGACCGGGGCATCCACCGCTACCATCAGCCGTGTAAACAGGGCTCTTAATTACGGCAGTGAAGGATACACTACCGTCCTTAAAAGAATCGAAGGCGAAAAGGACGCCTAAAGGAGATACGGGTTAATGAATATGAATGACCTTAATGATATGCAGGAAAAAGCGGTTCGTCATACGGAGGGACCGCTTCTTATTATAGCGGGAGCAGGCTCCGGAAAGACGAGAGTTCTCACATACAGAGCGGCTTACCTTATCGAGGAAATGGGCGTCGACCCCTATAACATCCTTGCCATTACATTTACAAACAAAGCCGCGGGAGAGATGAAGGAACGTATAAGCGAGATAACTCCTTTGGGTTCGGGGATTTGGGTGAGTACTTTTCACTCGATGTGCGTGAGGATTTTAAGAAGATTCGCAGACAGAATCGGTTATTCAAATGATTTTACGATTTACGATACGGATGACTCGAAGTCTCTCATGAAAGAGATTTTTAAAAAACATGATATTAACACGAAGTATTTCAAGGAAAAGTCTGTGCTGGGAAGCATATCGGCGGCAAAGGACTGCATGAAGTCACCGGAGTCGGTTCTTATCGAGGCGGGTGAGGACTTAAGAGAAAAGACAAAGGCGACCCTCTACGTCGAATATCAAAAGGCACTTAAGCTAAATAATGCGATGGATTTTGACGACCTGATTTACAACACGGTCGAGCTTTTCAGACAGGATAAGGAAGCACTTGATACATATGCCGACCGTTTCAAATATATCATGGTGGATGAGTATCAGGATACGAACACGTCGCAGTTTATGCTCATCAGTCAGCTTGCTTCAAAGTGGAAGAACATTTGCGTGGTGGGTGACGACGATCAGTC
>CAJOLA010000011.1 GCA_905235275.1 uncultured Lachnospiraceae bacterium | reverse complement strand
TATTTACACGATTACTCTACCGTATATGGCATAAGTGCAACGTGTCTTGCGCGCTTAACTGCAATAGTGATTGCTCTCTGGTGCTTAGCACAGTTGCCTGTGATTCTTCTCGGTAAAATCTTTCCTCTCTCTGAAACATACTTCTTGAGAGTGTTAACATCCTTGAAGTCGATAGGCTTCTTCTCGTCTTCGCAAAAAGCGCAAACCTTTCTTCTTCTTCTCATCGGCTTTCTTCTTGCACGTGAGTCGCCTCTTTCCTGTGACTCTTCTGCGCCTGCAGCCGTGGAAGTCTCTTTTGTCTCAGCTGTAGCGGTCTCTTCCGTTACTGCTTCTTCTACAATCTTTTCTTCTTCTGACATGTGTATCCTCCTGAATTATTTGAATGGAAGTCCATCATCATCCACACTGTCAGGGATATTCATAAAGTCTGATCCTTCAGAGGGAGCCGGAGCCGGCGCTGCGGCTGCCGAGTCATTATTGTAGGCAGGTGCCTGTCCGCCACCTGAGGCTGCGGCTTTGCTCTCCGCAAACTCAATGCTCTCAACGATGACATCGGTTGTGTAAACCGTCTGTCCGTCTTTGTTCGTATAGCTGCCTGTCTGGATGTGTCCCTGAAGACATACCTTCGTTCCCTGGTGCAGATATTTGTTAACAAATTCAGCCTGTTTTCCAAAGGCCGTGCAGCTTATAAAATCTGCTGTCTGCTCTCCACTGTCTCCGCTGCTTCTTCTGCGTCTGTCCACGGCAAGAGTGAATCTTGCAATCTCAAGTTCACCGTTAACCGAATTAGCCATGCGCTGAATCGGGTCGCGTGTAAGCCTGCCCATTAATACTACATTGTTCATAGTCTTTCTCCTTATAGCGATAGCAGTGAATGCGTTGATTATTCCCCTTCTCTTGTAGTGAGAAAACGGAGTACGTTACTTGTGATACGAAGCTGCTTCTCGATAGCCGCAGGAGCATCGGGACCTGCCGTAAACTTAATAAATACGTACCAGCCCTCGCTCATCTTCTGAATATCATAAGCAAGTCTTTTCTTCTCCGGTGTTCCCGGATCGGTAATGTTGCCGCCGTTCTTCTCAATAAGGCCTTTCACCTGCTCTATACATGCATTTCTTGCCTCATCATCAACGCCTGCACTGACTACTAATGTTAATTCGTACTTGTTCATGTGTTCTACACCTCCTTTTGGTCTTAATGGTTTTCCCCTCAGTCAGGAAAAACAAGGATAATCCCCTAATCTTAAGATAGGGAAAAATGTGTTTTTAAACATAATTTTTATAGATTATCACAGTTGGATATTTTATCATGGACCAAATGTGTAAGTCAAGGAATTTAAAAAGAATGCCTCTTAAGTGTTCACTCGCCGGGCGCAGGTGCGAATCTTTAGCAAAGATTTTTTGTAATTGGGAAATTTGACAACATTTCCGATTAAAAAAACATCTTCCGAACTTCGAAAGATGTCTTACTATATAAATCCTATTCCTATTCGCATATATTCCTTTAACAATTGTTACAAAACCGACTTCAACGGTTTCACATCACCTGTTGCCAATCAGGCATTCACTACTTTTCCTAAAAAGAAATTTCCTTCTCCCAATTCCTTCAGGCTGATACTAAGCATATTTTTCATTGAATTCTGTACGAATTCATAATATCTCATGAGATTGCCGGCACCTTTTGATACCGTTCCTTCACTTTTTACGCCTGCTTCTTTTAACTCTTTGTTGACATAAACCTTATCGTCCATTGCATCAAGAATATCCTTTACGGTTATGGTGTCAACTGACTTCGCAATGCTGTAGCCTCCGTCAAATCCGCACTTTACCGATACGAGATTATTTTTCTTAAGCTTTCTCATGATGTTCTGAGTAAACGGAGCACTGATTCCCGTCTCTTCACCTATCACTCTTGATGATACAGGCTCATTCTTACTCATGAGATATATAACTATTCTCATGGCGTAGTTAGTAGCTTTGTTAATATGCATTACATTATTCCTCCTTTTCTTTTTTGTAAAAATGCCATCACGCATATATCTCTGTGATTTAAGTCTATTGTAATCGAACTTTTTTAAATTTAAATACCTTTTGCATATATGGTATTTATTTTGCATATTTGGTTTTTTTACAAATAAAAATATGTTTTAATATCATACATAAGCAGTTTCATATAAAAATCATTTAATATAAAAATCATTTAATAAGAAGGTGCATAAATTTGAAAATAGCCGTTGTAGACGATCTGTTATACGAAGCGGAATCACTCCATGACATACTCTCTGCCGAACTCGAAAAAAAAGGGCTTACGGATTATCACATCTCTTTATTCTCATCGGGAGAAGAGTTTCTCGCAGGTTACTCTGCGGGGGCATACGATCTTATTTTTTTGGATATTTTCATGGATAAGCTTTCCGGAGTTGACGTTGCAAGACATATCCGTTCCGTTTATGATACGGTTTCCATAGTTTTCTTTACCACGAGTAATGAATTTGCAGCGCAAAGCTACGAGGTGGATGCCGCATACTATCTGAATAAACCGATTGACAAAGACAAAATCGCTTCCGTCCTTGAGAAGCTTAATTTTTCGCGAATGAAAAACCAGCGTTTTATAGAGTTGCCGGACTCCACGCGTCTGCTTTTGTCCGACATAATGTATACCGAGAAATTCAAACACTCGCTTACGTTCTACTTAAACCGCAGGGAATCAAAGAGCGTAACGCTCAACCACGCACAGGCTGAGGAGCTTCTTAATTCATACGAAGAGTTTAACACCGTCGGGCAGGGAACCATCATCAACTTCGAATATGTGGACTCGCTTTCGCCTGATGGTTTCATCATGACGGACGGAACCGTTATCCCCATTGCAAGGCGACGATTAAAAGAAATAAAAGATATCTGGACCAGGTATTGTTTCAGGAAAATGTCAGAAAGGGATTTGCTGTAATGCCGATTAATTTGTATTTTGAATACGGTTTATATTCATTTTTAAACCTGCTTCCGTATATGCTTATCGCACTTTATCCCGTACGGAATAAATTAAAAATTTCAAACGGCGCCACACTGTTAATTGTTATTTTTTTGTGTGTCCTTGAATGGTTTTCCTCAATACTTGTCACTTTTAATATTGACACGGCCATCGTATACGTTGCACTTTTGATTACTCAGATTGTTTTTTATTGTCTGGTTGTAAAACAGCCTATCGGAAAAAGCCTGTTTCTTCTTATCGCCCTGGCAAACATCGCTTCATTTATTGAAGTGATTGCAAAATTTGCGGAAGGGCAGTTTTTCCCGGAGCTGGCCGTTCAACAAAACAGATGGAGTTTTTCCGTATGTATCATTGGTGTTCAGCTTTGTGTGCTGATTCCTTTGTTCTTGTATATTAAGAGATACTACACGCCGATAATGGAGCGCGATAAAACTGTCGGCATATGGCGACTGCTTTGGCTTATTCCGTTTACCCTCTATTTCGTATGGTACATATATATGTTCATGAGCGATGTTGTAATTACGGAAATCTTTTACGACGTTACGAATATCTTCATTCAGGCAGCCTTCGTCGTGGGATTTTTAGTGACTCACCATGCGTTGATACATATGATTGACATTCTGAATAAAAATGCGCGGCTCAATGAAAAGGAGCATCAATACGTGCTTCAGCTTTCAAAGTACAACATTCTTAACGAGCATGTGGATGACATCAAAAAATCAAGGCATGACTTAAGACATCATTTAAATGTAATCTCATCTTATGCAAAAGATGAAAAAACAAAGGAGCTTTTGGAATATATCAATTCTTACGATAAAGCTCTAAACGAGCATACTACTGCATTCTATTGCGACAACTATCCGGTAAATTCCCTGATCGGGCATTTCGCAACAAGGGCAGATAACGCCGGAGTACGCATGCGCATCCGCGTATCGTTACCTGAAAATACACCTTTCTCTAATGATGTATTAACGGTTATTTTTGGAAATCTTCTCGAGAACGCCATAGAAGCGGCTGAACTTGAAGGTCAAGGTTCCGAGATTGATGTAGGAGGATATATATCAAACGGATTTTTATATATCCATGTCAATAACACTTGCACAAAGGAGCTTGAGTTTGATAAGGAAGGCTATCCGATATCAGATAAAAGTTCCAGAGAGATTCATGGAATCGGTTTACGTTCGGTTGGGGATACCGTTACCAAATATAACGGCATAATTGAAATTACACTTGAGAACAACGTTTTTTCCGTAAGGATTATGTTGCCGATCAAATAAAATTTTCCCATATGAAAAACACGTCACCTATGTTTAGTGACGTGTTTTTTAAGTCTTTCACGGTTGATCCTGCCCCGGGCTTTTTTACAGGGGCAATACGCCGCTTTACCGGAGTTTTTGCCCGGCCGTCTTCTTTTAGTTTATTATCTCACATAACTTTTTTATCTCATCCTGTATGTCCTTACTTCCGACAATTCCCGTAACAAGGCATGCGCATTTTGCGCCGTGAGAAAATACTTCGTTTAGATTATGCTTCTTTATTCCGCCTATGGCAACAAACGGTATATCGATATTTTCAACAACCCAGTCGAGATATTCAAGCCCGACGGGTGCGCATACATTTTTCTTGGTATGTGTCTCATACAGAGGTCCCACGCCTATGTAGTCCGCCCCCCTCTTTACGGCATCAACGGCCTGATCGGGGGCATGTGTGGAAACGCCGATAATGAAATCGTCTCCCGTCACGCGTCTGACCGCCTCAATCGGCATATCTTCCTGTCCGATATGAACACCGTCCGCGCCGACGGCAACTGCAAGGTCCGCAAAGTCATCTATTATGAGAATCGCTCCGGCCTCTCTTGTCATTTCACGAATCTTAAGACACTGATTGTACATTTCAAGGAAGCTCTTTTCCTTTTCACGGTACTGAATGACCTTCACGCCGGCCTTAAGCATATCTTCCACATCCGATATGTTGTCATGACTAAAGGAAAGGTCCTCCGCCGTCATTGCGTATATGGGAAATGCGTCAAAATATTTTTTTATTTTCCGATTCATTTTTAAGACCTTCCTTTTTAAAAATAAGCGGCTCCGGGCATTTATTTACCCGAAGCCGTTTTTGTCATTATAACATCTATGTAAATTTACGGTATTTACGGACGGTTATAAGTTGAATATGTCTGCCATACTCTGACTATAATCAATATCTGAGCAACGTAGTAATAAATCATCGATCCTATAAGGAATAAAATTAAAAATACGTTAAGTACCGGTACCCAGAATAACACGAGGAACGCAACCACTGCAATGGTCGAAAGCAGAATGGCTCTTTTATAGTGACCGTATGTACCGGTACACTTGTTTGCAAAAAGGCCGTCATTTTCTTCTGTAGCAATCCTGCTGCATCCGAGCATAAGATTCTTATGTGCGCTCAGATTAAAGAAGAACAACGCGATAATAACCGCAACCATTGCGATAATAAGTCCTACTACAGCTCCCACACTGTACATGTTTTCCATGTTAAACGCAAAAGCAAAGATTCCGCTTAACCCGATCATTATAAAGAAACTGGCAACTGAAGTACACAGACTTCCTATAAATGCATTTCTGGCTTTCTTAAATTCCTCATTAACGGATGACAGCATGCATGCTCCTATAAGAGTCACGATAAATCCGAAGCTGATAAACAGACTGATGATGGCTCCGATAAAAATGAGAAGTAAGCCCGTTAAATTTCTTTTCATTTTTCCCTATCCCTTTCTTTTTTAGTAATAGGAGTCACAGGTTACTTAATACAAATATTTAACCCCTATAGGTATATTATACCCTTTATTTGGGCAGATTAATTAATTTTTTTGTCTTAATTTACAATGTCCGTCTTTTAGCAAACCGTAAATAAACTCTTTGGATGGTACGCTATGTCACCCTGAGCTGACCCGACGCACTCTGTTATCCTTAAACATATAAAAAGAGGACGCCAAAGCGCCCTCTCCACCGTAAACAATGATATTACTTACGGTTATTTAAATCTTCATTTTTCCTGTTTTTTTCTGTATCTGATAATATATGTTGTTGCCACGCCTGCAGCTGCAACTGACGCAATAACAATAAAGATATTCGTCATGCCGCTATCGCCTGTATTTACGGACTTTGTTGTAGCTTTAGGTGTCGTTGGAGCGGTATTTTTACCACTATTTGTATCCGGTGCCGGATTCGGCGCAGGCTCAGGATTCGGCGTAGGCTCAGGATCCGGCGTAGGCTCAGGATCCGGCGTAGGCTCAGGACCCGGCGTAGGCTCAGGACCCGGCGTAGGCTCAGGCGCATCAGCTATGGTAAAGCCGGCTTCAGCATCTCCGTCCGTAAAGATAGCCTTGATAGTATGCCTGCCTGTCTCCAGACCTTCAAGATACTCAGGTTTAAGGTCGATGATAGCGCTTCCCGGGCTTACAGAATAATCTGCTTCATCTACATCCTCACCATCCACCTGAATTCCTTCAAAGAGCGTAAATGTCTTATCATCATCAGACGAACGGGTGAATGTAAATGATGCAGCATTATCGCTTCCTTTAGTCCATGTCTGCTCATCACCCTTGGTAACGGAGTATGGGGAGATTGTGATGCCATTAGGTGTTACCGTAAATTTAACCGGAACTTCAATGGGTTCGAACACGTCCTCGGGGTCCTCAATCATAACTACAGCTGTATAGGTTCCGGCTTCAAGTCCTGACTTAGGATAAACCGTTGCTTCCATTCCGCCAACGATCAGACCAAACTGATTATAGCTTGCAGTATCCTTAAATCCCGCCAAAACTACCTCAACCTTTTCATCACCTGTGCTGGTTGCTATGATTGTTGCCTGGACTGAATCCTCATCAAGACCTGTGTCAGTACCGCCTTTGTAACCTTCCATTCCTCTCAAGTCAACAGAAGTCGGTTTAACCTCGATTGAACGGCTTCCTTTTACCGGAAGTTCTTTTGACTCCTTAAAGCCGTCAACAGAGCAAGTCCTCTCTGCAACACCGGCGACTTCATGGGTAGCTTCCCTAACAGTTTTCCAACCTTCTGCATCGGTTGTATCATCTACTATCCAGGTATGCTCTTCCTTAGGTATTTCAGTGCTTTCAAGAAGCTCGCCGCAAACCCAGCAATAAACCTCCTTCTTTCCGGGTGCAAAATGAGTAGCTTCCGTTATCTCAGGCTCTCCCGGTTTATGCTTACCGTCCGTTGAGGGAGACGGTATCGTGGTACCGAATTCCACTATGGTATCGCAATCCAGACATCTCTTGTCTCCGGTATAACCTTCCTCCGTACAGCTAGCAGCTTCGTAATCGATGATTTCAATATTCTTGTGTCCCTCGCAATATTTTATTCTTCCCTGCTGCTCTAAATACTCATCCGGGATAACTCCGCCAAGCTCTTCTTCAATATACATCTTAACAATGTCTCTCGTAAGAACAGCTCCGCCGTTGTCGATATATGTACCCTGAGGATCCTCTTCATCCGTTGCTCTTTTTACGGCTGCGCCTATGGCAGCGTATGTATCGCCGCCGTTCATGATCATCTTATCGGCAACGACCGCATACGTAGCTTGGGGATCAAACGGCTCACCATTCACGCTTTTTATCCTGGTCACCTGAATGGATGCGGGCCTGAAGAAGTTGCCGTAGGGCTCACCCTTATCATACACTGCCTCGGTATTGATCACATATTCCATGCCTGAAATCTGTGAAAATCCGGGGCATCTCAAATCTTCATAACGTGCGTTTTCCATATTCTGGGATGACTCTATCGTATCGATAAGTTCTTCTCCCGTAAGATAAATAATACCTACGCCCATCGGAGAAAACGGAAGTGCTCTGAGTATGTCCACATCCGTAACGTCGCCCGGATAAATGAACTGGTCGCAGTTTCCGCCGTTGATGATACCCACTAAAGGCACATCTTTCTTAAACTCGGTAATCTTATTTTGTGCATACCATACAAGAGCATCGGAAACGAAATCACCGAGATTTACTTCGGATGTCCATGCACGTCTGTCAGCTCCGTCCAACGTGACATTCGTTTTTGCAAGTACCGCAAATGCATTCTCCTTAACGCTATCTGCAAGCGCCGCAACGTTAGGATCCGGTTTGTATGAATCCAAAACAAAATTCTCTGTGGAAACGGCTTTTGTCTTATTATCAATTACATATACACCATATGTTGCCTCGCCGTCCTTTTCCGCATATATTTCTATGTCACCGTGCGATCCCCCCTCAGTGGCATTATCAAGACACACGATTATATCTGCTTTGGGCGTGTCAACCGAGCTTTTATAATTATATCCTTTCATAAAATCATCCTGCATAATGTCAGGTGTATTCGGATCGGACATGGCCGTAAATCCTACGGACAGACCACCGTCGTTTTTAACAACGTTTGGATCAAAATTATAAAAACCGGTATTCTCGTCGGCAATGCTTATGTTTCCGGCTATAACGTCGAAAGTTGCGGGATCCTTTGCCGGTCTGATCTCCGTCTGCGTGGTGCTTCTTCCAATCGGATATTCTTCTTCTTCAGCACCTTTGTACAACTCTGCCTGCGTATAGAATTTGTGAAGATTGTTATGGAACGACACACCCGTGGTAGCATCCGCATAAACAAACTCATAGGTACCCATCGCCGCCACATCATAGCCTGCCACATCCATAAGATTATAAATGTTTAAGCCTCTGTCTGAATTCGCGTAAGTGGTTCCCTGAAGATAATTTCCGGCATCAACAAGGTAAACGGTTGCGCCCGCATTCTGATATTCCTTTTTCGCCGAAGCAAGCTTTGCATAAGCATCAATGTCGCCACGAATATTTCCGGAATAAAGAATAACGGTTTTACCCGTATAATCCTGCGCTTCTGCGGCTATTACCGGAGCAGCTGCAGCACCAAGCGCAAGACCTGCAGCAAGTACTACTCCGGGAATTAATTTTAATTTTTTAAACAAACTGTTTTCCTCCTTCCTTAGTTTTGTAATTAAAAATAATAAATGTTTACAGGAAAAAAATACCTCCACCCTTATTTTTCCCATATAATATTGTATTTTCATTTAAAAACGCCCACAACCCCCACTTAGGGATTACGGGCGCAGAACCCATGCACATATACTTTACCATGGTACGCCACCCGGGGTTTTTGCAGGTACATTGGCGCAGAACTCCCATACATAAACTTTATTATTGACCGTAATGATAAATAGTCGGATACGGCACACCAAGCTCTTCCACCGCTTTATTTACGGCATCAAGACCCCAGGGGTTCAGTGCTGTATTGTCCTCGAATGATTCCGGCCATATTTCCATCTTTATCGCCAGGTTATAAATAAGAGTTGTAGCCGGGTCGCCGAATTCAGCCTCACGCGGAATAATGAAAAGCTGTCGGTAATAAGGATAACTTACCGGAAATCTTCCGGTCACCTCAGAGGCTATGGAATCAACATTCCCCACATCGGAAACGATCTTTATCATAATGGATGTATTTGGCTTGTTTTTAAGTATTTCCCCGGTCGTCATCCCCGCAGTGGCACTGTCAGCCGACTGAATGGCACCGTATCCCAGTCTTGCGATAAATACCGAATTGGTCACGGGGACATCGGGCTCGTCATATTCACAGATCATTCCCCTGTTCTGACAAGGGTAGCCGTTTACGTTATTGAGGATCCCCGTCCAGTATGCGAGAGGATCATAATTCATGTGAGCATAAAGGTTAATGTCCCTGTTTGCCGTAAATACGTCTCCTGCATTGACACGATTTCCTCCTTCCGGAGAATCGTACCACCCGATAAATGTGTAACCGAGTCTTGTGCGCGGAACAGGGAAATCCGAACCGTAGGTATCACCCACATAAACCTGTCTGTCCGCATCGGATGCTCTTCCCAGCCAATAATTACCATTTATGCCCTCAGTAACAAAATGGACATTATGTATCTCTCTTTGTACATAATGGGCATAAAGCATATGATCCTCTTGAATGGTTACAATACTGCCGCCATCAATCCTGATGCCGCTGCCATTCTTGCCGGTATACCATCCGCCAAAGGTGTAACCGTTCCTGCTGCACTGGGGGAGACTTCCGTAGGCATCCCCGACCTTGACTTCCTTTGAACTGCCGTCGCTTATGCTTCCGCCCATCGGATCAAAGCTGACATAAACATATATTTCAGGAGCTTCGCTTTCCGGTTCCTCTTGTGTGGGAATCTCCCTGGAAGGATCAGGGACATCTTCCTCTTCCGGCTCCCTCGGTTCCGTAGAGGCCGGCTCTGTGGAATCTTCATCTGCTATACCGGGGTCTCTGCCGGAAGGCCGACCTCCATCACCTCCGCTTGCTCCGTCACCGGAAGCCTCTCCGGGACCGCTTCCCGATTTATTGTCCGAATCCGGATTCACGCTTTCGGAGCCGGGAGCATTGTCATCTCCGGTATTGCTTTTTTCGGACCCGTTGTCCTTTTTATCATTATTATTTTTGTCATCATCTTTTTTGTCATCATCTTTTTTGTCATCATCTTTTTTGTCATCATCCTTATCCGACTCTGCCTCTTCACTTATCTCCTGATTTTTTGCAGGCGTCGTCGTCACCTCAGGTACGGTGTCAATCTCTTCTTCTTTGGCACTGCTTTCGGATGTTGTCGGTTCCTCAGTCTTTGCCTCCTCTTTAATATTGTCGGCAGCAGTGGTTGTCGCCTCGGGTGACTCATCCGGCTCTGTTTCAGGCTCTGTCTCGGTCTCTGTTTCAGACTCCGTATCAGGCTCTGTTTCAGGCTCTGTTTCAAGCTCTTTTTCAGGCTCAGTCTCAGGCTCCTCATCCTCCGTCATGGAGCTTATGATTTTTTGCGTTATCTTATCGTCGACCTTTGCATCCGCTAAAGCATCCTCCGCACTGCGGATTTCATCCGCTTCCGAGGATGCGGTGATCCTGCTCCTGCAACCACTTGCAGTCAGTCCCGCACACGCCGCAATAACGGTCAAAACAAATACCTTCTTTTTCATAACAATCGCCTCCTTAAATATAACTACAAGGCATATTTGAATCTGATTTTTAATCTTTCCTTAAAATCCGCCTGATCCCAAAGATAGGCAATGCTGTCATTTACAAAATCCTTCATTTTCTGCCGCGTATCATCGGACTGCTCTTTTTCTGAAAAAGAAGCCTCCTGCCAAACGGCATGCATTTTTTTGAAGTCTTGGGAATATTTTTTCGACATGCCCTTTTCTATATCGCCGACGGCATCCTCAAAAAATTCATTGTCCTTACACCAGCCCTTATATCTGAACCATCGCATGAGATACAAAAACATGGATCTTATTGCCACTGAGTTATCCTCACTGTAAATACCTTCACGGTTTTTCTCCCGTCGTTTTTTGACCTTATCAAGGAAAAATGCGGGAATAAACAGAATCAGTAAAATGACGACAATGGCAAGTATGATAAAGAGAAGCGTTACTCCGTTTATGGAGCCACCCGTCTCACCCGGCGGTTCCAATTCATTATTTTCGCCGTCATCCGGCTCATCGCCGTTTTCATCATCCGTACTGTCATCCTTTGCCTCACTATCATTATCATCCGATGATTTGCTTGAATAATGTACGGTTTTTCCCGCCAGCAAATCTCTGAGTTTTTCCTCCGTTTCGGACACGGCAAAATTCTTTCCAGGTGACACAGCCCACGTTATAAGTGTAGTTGCCGCTATGATTGTCCCGGCGGCAAGGCACATGATAAGAAATGCCTTAAGCGATATTTTCTGCGATATGATAAAAATCATGACGAGTGAAACAAGTATGCCGATTACGGGCATAAACAGCGTCCCTATTCCAAAGTAAGAACACAGGATAATGCTAAATATAAACAACCCCGATGCGCATATCAGCCTTACCGTTACCCGCGAAGCCGCCGTAAGCCCCAATGCAAAGAGTACCGATATAAAACCCGCACACAAGTATCGGGCGGCATTTGCGACATTTTGCGTATCTTCAAATCTGTCATAGAGATAGCCCTGCTGCGACTCGGCTATATCAAATAATTCATTGGCCAAAAGCTTGAATCCCCCCGCAAAAGACGAATGAAATATAATGATAAATATGACTGTCGCCGCCGTGACAGCAAGCCATGCGATACCGAACACCCTGAAATTAATAAGTCTTAAGAATCTCAGAAGCAAAAACGGCAGACCGACAAGCGTCATGCAAAAAAGCGATGCATCACCCCATAAGCCGCTGATAAGCGCGCAAACGGAGACGTAAAGGAACGCATCCGTTATCACGCACAAAATCACTTCACTTGCGGTCTGTGCATTCGACCCGGTGACGGATCTGTCTTTTTTGAATATTTTCCCGATCCCGTTTTCCATCATTGCTGCTCTCCGTTATATATCTATTTGCGAAAGATCGTCGCGGTAGCTTTCACTGCCGAATACAATAACATCCGTTCCGTCGCTTTGCAGACCGTAGCTCTCCGTCTCCGTATCCGGCAGAATAAGCGTCGCCATCGCTCCGTTGCTTATATGCGCCACGTCAAGCTCGGGGCTTACTCCCACCGCTACAACATGTGCAAATCCCAGCTTATCGCTGCTCATAGCTATGGCATCCGAAATGCTGAACCCGTTTTCCTTTAGAGGAACGGACATCATTTCCTCTATGACGGCACCGAGTTCCTCTTCGGACCGAACGTTTCTAAGCTGCAGCACCCCGCACTCCGGATCCTGCCAGCCCACTTCGGGACTCATCTCATTTCCAAGCATCGCATCGGCAATGGAAGCAAAAACCTCGGCTACCGTATCACTTGCATTTTCATCCGCATCTTCCGGATGCGTCATATCCAAAAACAGACATACCTGATCAACTACCGGCGTTCCAAGCTCTTTTATGAGCAATTTGTCCGTTTTGGCCGAAAGCTTCCAGTGCATGTTCTTTACCGGGTCTCCCGGAACATATTCCTTTATGCCCATAATCTCCGATGAATTGCTGTCCTTCTTGCCGGAGGAAAATTTATCCGTCTCAAGAAGCGCCGCGGCACAATTGGTAAGACTCACCGAAACGGCAAATCTTTCGGGATTCACCGAAAAACCGTCATTTACGTCTACACTGCGCCTGCTTTGGAACATACCAAAAATGTCCCGGAAGATTACATCCTTAACTGACAGTTTCATCTTCCCGTAATGCTCCGGTTTTATCTGACCGGTGAGCTTTACTTCCTTTTTCCCGAGTGCACCGCTCTCAAGAGTCATTTCCGAAGTCCCGCCCGTTCTTACATTTTTTTGTTCAATGATTACCGTCGCATTGTTTATAGGAAAAAAGCCACTGTTTCTTATGAGGAACTCCAACGGTATTTCTTTGTTTTTTGAAACGGATGCGGGCTTTAAAAATCTTATCTCCGGAACTTTGTATAGGAATTTCATTATCAAAAATGAAGCAACCGGCAGAATGGCAAGGCAGATCGGCACGGCAAGCGTTGCGGGAGAATTATTAAAAACGTAAAAAATTATGGAAAAAAATAATATTATTATCCATACGATCCTTCTTAACCACATACGATTCCCCCGAACTTATCAGCCTTCCTTCTGTAATGTGAAAGGCTTTTTAGTATTTTCCAACAGTTCCGAAAGAACTTCGGTTGTTCCGAGCTGTTCCGCTCTTGCCTTACGGCTCAAAAGAATCCTGTGCGCACAAACATCCGTGAATATCTCGCAAACATCCTCGGGCAGACAATAATCTCTTCCTCTTACATAAGCGCAGGCTTTTGCCATGTGGCTTATCGCCACCGCACCTCGCGGACTTATGCCAAGGTCGGTATACTCGGATTCTCTTGATGCGAACGTAAGCGCCGTAATAAAATCAACAATCTCATCTTTCATATTGACCTGAAGCGTTTTTGCCTGCATGTCCTCAAGACCGGCAGGGTCGGACACCTTATTAACGGCAGACATTATGTCCGTTTTTTGCCTCTCCTTTATAATCTCCTTCTGACTGTCGTAATCAGGATATCCGATGGTGAGTCTGACTAAGAATCTGTCGAGCTGGGCATGCGGAAGAAGCTGGGTGCCGGCCGTTCCGACCTGATTTTGTGTCGCTATTACGATGAACGGCTTGTTTAACTTATGCACCTTTCCGTCTACCGTAACCTGGGATTCCTCCATCGCCTCAAGAAGCGCCGACTGTGTACGACTCGAAGTACGGTTAATCTCATCCGCCAATAAGAGATTTGTGTCATTTACGATTCCGGGAAGGTATATGAATTCACCGGAATCCTTGTTGTAAACGGAAAATCCGACAATATCGGACGGAAGCACGTCCGGCGTGAACTGAATCCTGTGATAGGTTACGCCGAGAGCCCTTGAAAGCGCAACTGCAAGGGTCGTCTTACCAACACCCGGCACGTCGTCCAAAAGTATGTGTCCGTCGGCAAGCACTGCCATCATCACCTTTTCTATGACATCTCTTTTCCCTATGACGATTTTTTCAATCTCATCCGTTACCTTATTTACTCTTTCATCCATATCTGATCAGAACCTCTTTCCGAATGAGCGATTTTCAATAATATCACTTCTTACCCAACCTTATTATAAATATGATGATTAACGTATTCATCCCCACGCTGGGGATACTCACAAAAACATAATATTATACAATGTTGGTATCAGTATCAGATGTCCGAACCCGCTTCGTGCCCGCACTAAAGCGGGTGAGAGACTTTGTGAACAGCCCACATACGTTTTAAGGAGTTCTTATGCAAAAAATGTCGCACGTAAAACAATCCATAATCACGGCAATATGTATCGCGCTTTGTGTCGTTTTGCCGGCGTTCTTCCATGCTTTTCCGCAAGGCGGACCGATATATCTGCCCATGCATATCCCCGTACTTCTTTGCGGTCTTATATGTATGTGGCCCTACGGTCTTTTGTGCGGGATTCTCGGGCCTCTTCTTTCATCGCTTATTACGGGAATGCCGACTCTTCCGGGAATCCCGGGGAGCATCATCGAAATGAGTATTTACGGAGTTGTCGCAAGTCTCATGATGATGGCAGTTCATACGAAAAATACTTATGCGGATCTTTATATTTCCCTGATAACCGCCATGATGGCGGGGCGTGTCGCCGCCGGTATAGTAAACGCTCTTATCTTCGCAAGAGGAACATTTTCGTTTGCCACCTGGGGCATTACCTATTTTGCGACCGGGGTGCCCGGGATAATAATCCAGCTCATAATCATCCCGAGTATAGTCTATGCGCTTATGAAGGCAAGGCTGATCCCTATGCGCTATAAGCCAAAAAAAAGCGCTCCCGAGCTTCAGGAACAGGAAGAAGATACGACCGGGACCGGTGCCGGCAAACCCGCAAAAAACACGAAAAAATTCATTTGAATGGTTACTTAAATTTCAACTATGAACGAAGCATACGATGACAAAATCATTATCGCAAATAATATTTCACATCATTTTGAGGAAAGCGAAGATGAACGCCTTACCCTTGATGATGTGAGCTTTTTTGTGAGACCCGGTGAGTTCATATCCATTCTCGGACATAACGGCTGCGGAAAGTCCACACTCGTAAGGCACATGAATGCCCTTATAAAACTGCAAAGCGGTGAGCTTTTAGTCACCGGTCTTGACGTTTCCGAAAATAATAATCTTTGGTCGGTAAGAAAAGCATGCGGAATGGTATTCCAGAATCCGGACAATCAGTTTGTCTCCTCGATTGTTGAGGAAGATATCGCATTCGGACCGGATAACTACGATATGGATCCGGATAAAATCGATGAGATCGTAAAAAGGGTTCTAAGTATCGTGGGTATGAGCGGTTACGAAAAAAAGTCGCCGCACCTGCTTTCCGGCGGACAAAAACAAAGAATCGCAATAGCGGGCGTTCTCGCCGTCGAGCCTGACATTCTCATCCTTGACGAGGCCACATCAATGCTTGATCCCGACGGACGCACGAGTATTCTTTCCCTTGTAAAAAAGCTAAATACCGAACAGGGCAAAACGATAATAATGATAACCCATTATGTTGAAGAGGCCCTGCTTAGTGATCGTGTGCTTTTGATGAAGTCCGGAAGAATAATAAAAGACGGGTCGGTCCGCGAGGTTTTGACGGATGCGGAAAGTCTGGCTGATGCGGGACTTATTCCGCCTTTTGCAGTCAGGATACGGAATGACCTGGAAGAAAAAGGAGTTAAGCTTGACGCCTGTCCTCTGACCGCCGAAGAGCTTGTGAATATGATATGTCCCTGAAATTACAAAATGTTACATTTTCATATGCGAAGGGAACTCCTCATGAAACAAAAGCCATCGATGACATTTCACTCGAGATAGACGATGGGGATTTTATCGGAATTATGGGAAGGACGGGATGCGGCAAGTCCACTCTCATCCAGCTTATAGACGGACTCTTAAAACCCGACGAAGGCTTTGTGTATCTGAACGGCGAAGATATAAACAACCCCGATTACGACCGCAACATACTCAGAAAAAGCATTGGCATGGTTTTTCAGTTTCCGGAATACCAGCTTTTTGAAACGACTGTCCGCAAGGACGTTGCATTCGGTCTTAAGCACCACGGACTTCCTCCCGAACAGGTTGAATTGCAGGTTCGCGAGGCTCTGGAAACCATGGGCTTTGACTACGAACGGGTAAAAGACATTTCCCCTCTTACCTTTTCGGGCGGTGAAAAAAGACGTATTGCCATTGCAGGAATATTGGCGGTACGCCCGGATGTGCTTATCCTGGATGAGCCCATTGCGGGTCTTGACCCTTCCGGACGTGAGGCTTTCCTTAATCTTCTGGATGAAATAAATTCCCGAGGGACGACCATCATTATGATCTCACATAATGCGGATGCCATTTCGGAGCATGCAAAAAAAATCCTTATCCTTAAGGACGGCAAGCTTGCAGCCGAGGGTGCTGCGGCCGATATCCTGTCGGACACCGAACTCCTTAAAAAAAATAACATAGGGCTCTGTCAGGTAAGGCAGCTTGCCCTTTTGCTTCAGGAAAAAGGATTGAATATTCCGGGTAAGCTTATACATTACGATGAACTGACTGAATATCTGGTTTCTTACCTAAAGGGGGTGTGATTTTGGGACACGTACCTACATCCATGTACTATCCCGGCAATTCGGTTATCCACAATATGCAGCCCGTCACGAAGCTGGTCTGCTTTATTTTGATTGTTGCCGCCATTATTGTAACAGATACATATCCCAAATATATCACCATAGGCTGCTTCATTGTTTTTCTTATCATTCTGACCGGTCTTCCGCCTTCGATGTGCCTTGGCTCGGTTCGAAGGCTTTTTATGTTATTTGTGGTGATTTTTTTGATGAATCTGTGCTTCTACGGACAGGAAGAGCCATGGTTCCAATTCGGCTTTTTCAAGCCGTCCTACAGCGGACTGATTCAGGGAATAAATATAGTCATTCACGTTTTCACCCTGCTTATAATCGGCAACATACTGGTGCTTACAACCGCACCTCTTGCCCTGACCATGTCCCTTGAGTTCCTTTTTGCGCCGCTTCGTATTTTCAGGGTTCCCGTCGATCAGATTGCGATGATCCTTTCCGTTGCCATACAGTTCATACCTACGCTCCTTGAGGAGACCGACCATATCAAGACTGCCCAGACTGCGAGAGGCGCGCGCTTTGACAGCAAGCGTTTAAGGGATAAGGCGTATGCTGTTCTGCCGCTATTCATTCCAATTTTTCTTTCGGCATTCAAGCGGGCGGATGAGTTGTCTACGGCAATGGAAGCGCGCGGATATCGTGTGAATCATAAACGAAAACGGAGGAAAAAAGTGCCGATGCATTTCAGGGATTATTTATCACTCATTGTCTGTGGGGCACTTCTTGCAGCCATGATCATTATCAGATAAAAGCAGCTTGCAAATTTTCAAAAGGAGGATTTTCAAATGAACAAGCAGGAAGTAAGGGAATTTTTCAACAAATGTGCCCCCGAATGGGACAGCAACATGATAAAGGATACCGAAAAAATACGAACCATACTCTATATTGCAGGCGTGCGAAAGGGGTCTGACGTTCTTGATGTGGCCTGCGGCACGGGGGTTCTCTTTCCTGATTATTTTGACATTGGCGTAGGCTCTCTTACCGCCATAGACCTGTCTGACGAGATGATTAAAATAGCGCGGGACAAATTTCCCGGGGCTGATATTATCTGCGATGACGCCGAAAATTACGACTACGGCAAATTATTCGACTGTATCGTTATTTACAATGCCTCCCCCCACTTTCCCGACATAGAACGTCTCATTTCAAATCTTTCCAAATTCTTAAGATACGGCGGGCGTCTGACCATTGCTCACAGCATGGGACCGCTCGACTTAAACAAGCATCACGCCGGTGCCGCGAAAAAAGTATCCCACATCGCTTATGACGCAAAAGATCTTGAAAGAATTTTTTCGAGGTATCTCACCGTAACGGCCGTGATCTCGGACGACGATATGTACCAGGTCACCGGCGTCATGAGCATGTAAGACCGAACGCCGGGCCCGGCGAAGCGCCTGTGGCGAAGAATCCGTTTACGAAGCAATAGAATGGGTTAATAACAACAACTTGTTTCAATAACTCATTTGTATTGCTTTTTTTTATTGACATAATTGTATTTCGGTGTTAGTATAATGCATATATTGCATATAGGTTTTATGTAGTATTGAGGTTAGGAGAGCATTATGAATACATCGTTTAAGTCAGACATCAGACTTATAGGTAAGGATATGCCGACCGGTTCATATGCCGGCTACGGCAAGCCTTACATCTGTTGTTGTCCGTGTTGTTGCAGCAAAGCGGACGGCATGTTTTGTCATGCGTAAATTTGGTTGATGAAAAATTTTCACCGTCCGTATCTTGCGATTAAAAAAGTAAGATTACAGGACGGTTTTTTTTGCACATTTATTTGAGGTGATTTTTATGATAGACACGAAAGAAAGCTTAACGGCTAAGCTGTGCTCTTTTGCACGCGCTCATCATTCATATCATGGCAGGGATAAGATTTTTGACGATTATCTCGCCTACGACATCATGGGAAAAGAAGAATACGAGGAAATAGGTCAGCTTATCGAAAACGACTTTGAAATGATTTCTTCGCCTTACAAGGACGGCTTTATAGGAAAGGAAGTTTATCCCAAGCTTGATTACTACATCTCCCCCATACCGCTCTCACGAATCGCATTTTCGGAAAGGGAGTTTATGCGTTTTGCCGAGGAGAATGGGGAATGCCAATACGTTATATGCGGCGCGGGAATGGATACTTTTTCTTTCAGAAATGATAATCCTGACATTAAGATTTTCGAGATTGACCACCCCGATACCCAGCGATATAAGAAACAGCGGATTTCCGAGCTCGAATGGATAATTCCGAGTAATGTAAATTACGTTCCCGTTGATTTTAACAAGGACGATATGACGGAGGCGCTTATCGAATCGGGATTTGATATCAATAAGCCTGCGTTCTTCTCGATACTCGGCGTGACATATTATCTGACGCTGCCGGTATTTGAACAGACCATCGAGAAAATCAGCAGCATTTCAAAAACGGGCAACAAAATAGTTTTTGATTTCCCGAACGAAACCACCTTTACTGACAAGACGGCACCCCGCGTGCGCGAGCTTTCAGACATAACGGCAAAGCTCGGCGAGCCGATGCAGCACGGATTTTCAGTTGAAGAAATAGACAGTGCTCTCAGGAGACACGGATTTAAAATTGACAAACATGAGACGCCGGAGAAAATTCAAAAAGAATTTTTCAAAAACCGTGAAGACGGACAAAGGGCATTTGAAAATATTCACTTTATTTTATCGGAAAAGGAGAAACAATAATGGAATTGATACAGAGCTTTTCAATAGATCATACGCGCATTATTCCCGGGATTTTTACAAGCAGGGTCGATCATTTGGGAGACGAAACGGTTACGACTTATGACATCAGACTAAAAAGACCAAACGTTGA
>CAJOLA010000010.1 GCA_905235275.1 uncultured Lachnospiraceae bacterium | reverse complement strand
TGCAGTAATGTATGGAGCTGACCGTTACTAATAGACCGTAAGCTTAACCAAGACCAAAGATTATTTATCTATTTCATATGCAGTTTTCAGAGAATGAAGTCTCTGAAATTCAGGAGAAGATGCTAAGCATTTTCGTAATGTGGAATCTTCCTCGATAGCTCAATGGTAGAGCACTCGGCTGTTAACCGAGTTGTTGTAGGTTCGAGCCCTACTCGGGGAGCTTTAAAAGTGACCACTTTCTATAAAGGTGGTCACTTTTATAAATTAAAAAGGAAACTTATTTATACCAGAATTAATAATAAAGAAGTATTTCCGTTATACCAAGGCGAAATCGGTAAGTTTTGAACATACCTTGGAAACTTACAATCAGATTTGAGGATTTGAACGTCCAATTTAATCCGAAAATCAAAGCGCCGTTTGTTATGAAAACCGAATCCCTTTTGGGATGAGGTGTGTTCGCGAGTGAAGCCTAGCAAACTCGCAACCGAATTCCGTAAGGAATTCGGGAATCGTAGATTCGCGACGTTTGCAAGCAAACTCGCAACCGAATTCCGTAAGGAATTTGGTAATCGTAGATTCGCGATGTTTGCAAGCGAAGCGCAGCAAACTCGCAATCAAATTCCGTCAGGAATTTGATAATCGTAGGTGCTGTCATATATGGCACCTACGATTTTGGCCCGGTGGCTCAGCTGGTTAGAGCACCGCCCTGTCACGGCGGGGGTCATGGGTTCGAATCCCATCCGGGTCGCTAAAACGAAATCCCCTCATGATTTCGTTTTGCCGACATGGCTCAATGGCAGAGCAATTGATTTGTAATCAATAGGTTGCTGGTTCGACTCCGGCTGTCGGCTTAAAAAGTTGGCGCCGGTTTACACGGCACCCACGAAATATGAATTTCTCCCGAAGTGAAGAACCTCATTTAGCGAGTACCTGTATATTTGGTCACCGCGAAGCAAGAGTTTCTCGCGAAGCGAGAAACTCTAAAAGTGGGCGCTTGCGCGTAAGGCGCCCACTTTTTCGGACCTTTAGCTCAGTTGGTTAGAGCAACCGGCTCATAACCGGTTTGTCCGGGGTTCGAGTCCCTGAAGGTCCACTCACAATTATTTGTGAAAAAAGTCATTGATATATTACAAGGTTTTGTAGTATAATACATGACGGTCTAACATTTCCTATTTGGAAATTCAACTTTAATCTGGCCCCATGGTCAAGCGGTTAAGACACCGCCCTTTCACGGCGGTAACATGGGTTCGAATCCCGTTGGGGTCATGAAAAGCCGGCGGCATATTTGTTGCCGTCGGCTTTTAAAAATTCAATAATCATTTATTGAGTGTTTGCAAGAAGAACTTGCCGGCGTGGCGGAATTGGCAGACGCCCGGGACTTAAAATCCCGTGGGTAGTGATACCCGTACCGGTTCGACCCCGGTCGCCGGCATATAATGTATTACGTACGTGTAGCTCAGCTGGATAGAGCGTCTGGCTACGGACCAGAAGGTCGAGGGTTCGAATCCTTTCACGTACATTGTAAGTGGAAGTCGGGGATTATCCGGTTTCCTTTTTTTATTTAATTATATATAATTTTTACGTTAAGGCTTTGTACGTATTAACCGTTAAGTATTTATTTGTTTACTGACTCTTTAAAGGTGAATGATATGACTCATGTAAAAGCCGGATGGCTATATCTTATAACGATACTTGCTGAATTCGGAGTTTTCGGTTTGGCTTTAGCTTTCCCGTCGACTTTTGAAAATTTTATTATTGTTGAAGTTGTCCTTTTTGGAATAATGATTATCCCTTATTTTATATTTATGTTTGCAACAAGGACGAGCTTCACCGAGATGTTCGGATTTCATGTGATTAAGTTTTCAACATTTATGTTGACTTTGCTCTACATAATTCTCATTGTTCCGATGAGTACCTTTTTAAATTCCATTTCCGCATTATTTTTCGGAAATATTGCTGAATCCATGCTTACCGAAGGTGTTGCATCATATTCTTTCCTATCGATGTTTCTTGTTATTGCGGTGATGGGGCCCGTAATTGAAGAGATGATGTTTCGCGGAGTTATGTTTCGTGTGTTCGGTAAACGTGGAAGGATAGCCGGTGCGGTTATCGTATCTGCATTGATTTTCGGTCTCTATCATAAGAATCTGAACCAGTTCTTTTACACGACATACATAGGAATTATGTTTGCGCTTATTGATGATGCTGCGGACAGTATCTGGCCATCCACAATCTGTCATATAATTTTTAACGGTTTTTCCGTTTGCATGATGTATATTGTCGGACCGGGAATGCCTCTGGCAGTAAGTGATTTAAATCTCACAGATCAGGTAGCAGGTGAAGCAATGCCAACTCAATATTTAATTGTGGCATACGTTATATTTGGTCTTATTTCCGTTGTTTTTTTATTTCTTTCAACACTGGTGCTTCGTGGCATCAGGAAAATTGAAGGTGCCAAATCGGGAAGCAGGGCTAAGTCAAAAAGCACGACAGGAAAGGCCGGCATTTTTTCGGTTCCGCTTATTATAGGTATAGTAATTGCAAGCGTAGTTACGATTATTAATTCATTTGCAATGTATTTGGAAAACATCTTATAAAACGTCAGGTATTAAAATGAGTGAAATGTATAGAATTACCGTTCCGTGTCATTTCGGGATGGAAGCTGTATTAAAAAGAGAAATATACGATCTGGGTTATGAGGTTGAAAGTACCGATAACGGACGTGTAACCTTTATGGGAGATGCGGAGGCGATAGTAAGAGCCAATATATGTCTTTCATCAACCGAAAGAGTTCTTATAAACGTTGCGCAATTTAAAGCCTGCACCTTTGAAGAACTTTTCCAGGCCGTAAAGGCATGTGAATGGGAGAGATATCTTCCTGCCGATGCACGCTTCTGGGTAGCTAAAGCCACGTCGGTTAACAGTAAACTTTTCAGTGCCACCGACATTCAGTCCATAGTAAAAAAAGCCATCGTAGAGCGTTTAAAAGAAAAATATCACATCGAATGGTTTAAAGAGGACGGTGCGGAGTATCCGATAAGGATTAATATCATTAAAGACATGGTGACGGTAGGTCTTGATTCATCGGGTGTATCTCTTCACAAAAGAGGATACAGACCTCAGTCCGGTGTCGCGCCGATATCAGAGACACTTGCATCTGCGATAATTAATCTTACGCCATGGAATAAAGACAGGATACTCGTTGATCCGTTCTGCGGAAGCGGAACATTTGTAATCGAAGCGGCTATGAAGGCGGCGGGAATCGCGCCTGGACTTAACAGAAGCTTTGCGTCAATGAAGTGGGAAAATATCATTCCTGCAGGCGAATGGACGCAGATAAGGCAGGAAGCAAAGGAAAATATCGATCTTAACATCGATACCGACATACAGGGCTACGACATTGATGAGAAGGTATTAAAGACGGCAAGACAGTCCGCTAAAAATGCCGGCGTGGAAGGGCTTATTCATTTTCAAAAAAGAGACGTTAAGGATCTCAAGCACTCCAAAAAGTACGGTTTTATCATTACGAATCCGCCTTACGGAGAACGTCTTGAAGAAAAGGAAAATCTTCCCGCTCTTTACAAAAGCTTTGGGGACAGCTTCAAGGAGCTTGTCGATTGGTCGGCATATGTTATTACGCCGTATGAGAATATAGAAAAGGATTTTTCAAGAAAAGCCACAAAGAAAAGAAAGATTTACAACGGAATGATAAAGACTAATCTTTATTCTTTCGAAGGAGCAAAGCCACCGAAGAGAAGAGAGGTATCCGCAGATGAAAAAAATAATTCTGGCGACCAATAATAACAACAAATTAAAAGAGATAAGACAGATGCTGGAGGGCAGTGACGTAGAGGTTATATCCTTAAAGGAAGCCGGCATCACCAAAGATGTCGAAGAAACGGGTACTACCTTTAAAGAGAATGCAACCATAAAGGCAGAGGAGATATGCAAACTTACGGGCGAACCTGTTCTTGCCGATGATTCAGGACTTGAGGTTGATTTTCTGGACGGTGCTCCGGGAATATATTCATCAAGATTTATGGGCGAGGATACTCCGTATTCGGAAAAGAACAAAGCCATTATCGAAAAGCTTGACGGAGTTGAAGTAAGGAATCGAGGCGCGAGATTCAGATGCGTAATGGCACTTGTATTTCCGGATGGAAGGCAGTTTCATACCGAAGGAACGATGGAAGGAATTATCGCAAACGAACCTGCCGGAGAAAACGGTTTCGGATATGACCCGATTGTATTCCTTCCCGAGTACGGTAAGACAAGTGCGCAGCTTCTTCCTGAAGAAAAAAACAGCATAAGCCACCGGGGTCAGGCGCTTAGAGAAATGATTGAAATAATTCGCAAAGAAATCTGAAAAATGGTAAAATAATGTATTATGAGAATATATATTACTGAAGTAGAGAATGCGGATTTCGAGGAATTTTTGGAACGTGCCATACCACTCGTATCCCTTAACAGATTAAGTAAAATTGAAGACATTAAGAATGAAGTCGATAAGGTTGCGTCAGCTTCAGCAGAGCTTCTTTTAAGCTTTGCCGCGGAGGATTATCTTTTTGAGAAGACATCTCTTGATAATCTGATAGCAAAAAAGACGATGGAGGGAGTTACTTTCAGACCGGTATCATGGAGGAAGCTTACGGGAGGTTATCTCGGACTTCCGTATACGGTCGTTGAAGGCAGAAACGGAAAGCCTGAATTTAAGGAAGAGGGTGCGCCGTATTTTAACATTTCCCATACGGACAATGTGACCGTGGTTGCGATAAGTGACAGACCCGTCGGAATCGACATTGAGGGTAAAAGAGGAGTTAATAAGCTGACTCTCGACAGGGCCTTCGGTCAAAGCGACATTGACTGGATAGAATCAGCCGAATCCGCCGATGAGCGTAACGAAAGATTTCTTAAGGCATGGACACTCAGGGAAGCATATTTGAAGATGAAGGGCGAGAAGCTGTTCTCGGAGAAGGCTCCTGAGAAGATGTTTGAAAACGGAGAGGTGGCCGCATCGATTACGGATGAATGTAATGTCGTGGAAGAGACCTTTGACAGATTCATCATTACCGCCATTAACAAAAAGAACTAATAAAATCTCTTACGGGATTAAAAAATCCCGTAAGAGATTTTTAAATGTAATGCAATGCCGTGATAAGTTACGTGTAAATCAGAGTCATTCTTATTTACCTTTACTCATTGAATCGACATAAGCACATGCTGAAAGTGCGGCGATATTTCCTTCGCCGGCAGCTTTGATATATTGGTAGGGAAGACCCGTAATGTCTCCGCATGCAAAGACTCCGGGGATGCTTGACGACATATCTTTACCGACGACCACATGACCTTTATCCGTCTCAATGCCGGGGATCAGAACGTCAGGAGCAATAGCTTCTCTTAAAATAAATACTCCGTCTGCGGATATGTCACCCTTATCTGTCTTAAGTAAGTTAAATGAATTCTCTCCGATAATTTCCTCCGGCTTTGCGTAAATGACTTCGATATTTTCTTTTGATATTTTCGCATCTTTATACATAGGTATATAGATTACCTTATCCGCATATTCGGCAAGAAATTCAGCTTCAGACTCTTCGTCCTCAGAGTATGAGATTACGATTGCGGTCTTTCCGGGATAGAGTGCGGCATCACACGTTGCGCAATAACTGACTCCTTTGCCGATAAGAATCTCTTCACCGGGCAGGAGTGTTTTTTGGACCATGCCTGTTGCAAGTATGATTGCTTTTGCCTGAAACATCTCAGCACCCGATTGAACGGCAAAATAATCGCCCATATTATATATTGAAGCGGCCCTCTTTTCGGTAATCTCAATATCCAAAGCCAAAATGTGCTTATTAAAATTTTCTGCGAGATCCGCGCCGGAAATATCGGGAAACCCCAAATAGTTATTTACTGTGTGAGCCTTGGTAAGCTTTGCGCTTAAGTCTTTTTGTCCGAGCAAAAGGATTTTCTTTTTTCGAATAACACATGTTATGGCAGCTTCAAGACCGGCGGGACCGGTTCCGATGATAATGATGTCCGTTTCAGTCATATTCGTAACCTCCTAAAAAATAACCGAATTTGTCTGATTATTATACATCATATCGTCTCAAAAGTATTGAATTTGACTGTTATTACTGATAAAATCGGAATGTGATTCAAACGCATATTTATGCGTATTTTTTAATGGAAGGAGGTAATGGTATGGAAGAAGAAAAGAAGGAATTATTGGAAAATACTTCAGAGCATGTTGAAAAAGAACTGTTGGATCTTTTCAGAAGCAATCTTTCTGATGATGAGCTTTTAACAAGATTAGAGGACTATCATGAGAACGATATTGCCGGTGCACTTGAACAGATGCTTCCGGAAGAAAGAAAAAGACTTTACCCGATTCTTGGTGAAGAAAAGCTTTCAGAGATTTTTTCTTACATTGAAGATGTAGATGAATATATGAAAGAGCTCGATCTTTCAAGCGCTGCGAAGGTCATCGAGAACATGGACTCCGATGATGCGGTTGACGTTCTTGAAGAGATGGACGATGAATCCAGAAAAGAGCTTACCGGAATGCTTGATGAAGAATCAAGCGCGGATATCCGAATGATCAGATCTTACGATGAAGATGAGATCGGAAGTAAGATGACGACGAACTTCATTAAGATTGACAGAGGTATGTCGGTTCGAAAAGCCATGAAAGAGCTTGTAAGCCAGGCCGAGAACAATGATAATATCTCGATTTTATATGTTACGGATGAAGACGGTAAATTCTACGGAGCTTTAGATCTTAAGGATCTGATTACGGCAAGGGACTACATGGACCTGCAGACCTTCATGATTACATCGTTCCCGTATGTTATCGATCATGAAAAGATAAGTGACTGTATTGACCGTATCAAGGATTACGAAGAGGATTCCATTCCCGTACTTAACAGTGATAAAGAGATTCTCGGAATCATAACGGCTCAGGACATGGTAGAAGTCGTTGATGAAGAATTGGGTGATGACTATGCTAAGCTGGCCGGTCTTACTTCTGAAGAGGATTTGAATGAATCTCTCGGAAAGAGTATGAAGAAACGTATGCCGTGGCTTATTACCCTTTTGTTTTTGGGGCTGGGCGTTTCCTTTGTGGTAAGTATTTTTGAACCGGTAGTTGCAGAGATTGCATTCATAGTAACCTTCCAGTCGCTTATTTTGGACATGGCGGGAAATGTCGGAACGCAGTCACTGGCTGTCACCATCCGAGTACTTGTGGATGAGAATGTATCTTCCAAGCAAAAGGCGGGGCTTATCCTGAAAGAAGTAAGAATAGGACTGGTGAACGGACTTATTTTGGCCTGTATATCATTTGCAATCGTCAGTGTGTATGTGGCGGCAGCAAAAGGCTCCGGCTGGGGATTTGCGTGCTCCATAGCAGTATGCGTATCAATTGCTTTGGTTGTTGCAATGATAGTATCAAGCTTTGTCGGAACCATTGTACCGATGTTCTTTAATAAGATTAAGGTTGACCCGGCAGTTGCATCAGGTCCCCTTATTACGACGGTAAATGACCTGGTTGCGGTTGTGACATATTACGGACTTGCATGGCTGTTACTTATACAGGTAATGCACGTTGTTTCATAAAAGACGGTGACGGTGTTACCGTCTTTTTTGCTTGACACTTTTAGATTTTGCCTGTATAAATGGTGTAATGTCCCTGTGCCATATCGGCACGAAATCCATTTTTTAATCACATATTGCGGAGGTAAAAGGTTTATGGCCTTTGAAAATATGTCACTGAAGGAGCTACAGCAGGCAGCTAAGGATAAAGGCTTAAAAGGCTTTTCCGGTTTAAAGAAGCAGGAATTAATTGAACTTTTAAACAATTACGAAAAGACGGAAAATCTTGCTGAGAGTGCAGTCGTTAATGATAAGGAAGAAAAAAGAAAGACTCACGATAAGGTGCAGTCAAATGACAGAGCTGACAGTAAAGAAAACGTCTCCTCTTATGACGGTATCCGACAAAGCGAGGCGACTCAGGAGAAGCAACCGGTCGGAACGGTACAGACGTGCACCGATCCCGAAGGCGTTGAGACAAAGGGCATATTGGAGGTGCTTCCTGACGGATTCGGATTTATAAGAAGCGAAAACTTTATGCCGGGCGAGGATGATGTATATGTCCCCAATTCTTTAATTAAAAAATGTAATTTAAGAACGGGAGATGTTATTTCCGGATTTAAAAAGAGAAACAGACCTGAAGACAAATTCATGGCACTCATTTTTGTTTCGGAGGTTAACGGGAAAAAAATCCCTGAGGCCATGAAGAGAAAGAGATTTGAAAACCTTACGCCGATTTATCCGGATGAGAGGATTTTCCTTGAGAATCCGAGCGGCTCCCGCGCATGCAGGATAGTGGATATTATTTCACCGATCGGAAAAGGTCAGAGAGGTATGATAGTGGCACCTCCCAAGGCCGGAAAGACAACTCTTCTGAAAGAGATTGCAAATGCCATTACCGTTAATAACCCCGACATGCATGTGATGATTCTTCTTATAGATGAGAGACCTGAAGAGGTTACGGATATAAAGGAGTCCATCCATGGAGATAAAGTGGATGTTATATTCTCGACATTTGATGAGCAACCCGAACATCACAAGAGAGTGTCCGAGATGGTTATAGAAAGGGCAAAAAGATTGGTTGAGCAAAAGGAAGATGTAATAATTCTTCTGGACAGCATCACGAGACTTGCCAGAGCCTATAACCTGACCGTTCAGCCGAGTGGAAGAACACTTTCGGGAGGTCTTGATCCCGCGGCACTCCATATGCCGAAGAGGTTTTTCGGTGCCGCAAGAAACATTCGCGAGGGCGGAAGCCTGACGGTTCTTGCCACGGCACTCGTTGATACGGGAAGCAAGATGGATGACGTCGTATTTGAGGAGTTTAAGGGAACGGGTAATATGGAGCTGGTTCTCGACAGAAAGCTTTCCGAAAAGAGGATATTCCCGGCAATCGATCTTGCAAAATCCGGTACCAGAAAAGACGATCTTATAATGACCGATAAAGAAAAAGAAGCCGATGAAATAATCAGAAAGGCTCTTAATTCACTTAAGAACGAAGAGGCAGCCGAAAGAATAATCGATATGTTCGTTAATACAAAATCCAATTCCGAGCTGATCGATAAAATTATAAAAAGCAGATACATCTGAAAAAAATCCCGAGACTTTTAAGCCTCGGGATTTTTTCAGATGATATATGTGTCCGAATAGTAATCGTTTTGTTTGTCGATAATGTCCTGAATGGTTATATTATCGAGATAGTTGTTTATTGTTTCGTTTAACCCCTGCCATACAAAAAGTGTAAGGATATCGTCTTCACTGTCTGCCGCCGCGGCATCCGTATCCTCCATGAGACTGTTCTCGGTAACACGCAGTATACTTCCCACGGTAATCTTGGATGGGGCGACGGAAAGGCTGTATCCGCCTTTTGAGCCTCTGTTGGACTTAAGAACGCCTGCTTTGTTTAATATCGGAACTATCTGCTCCAGATATTTTTTGGATATGTTCTTTCTGGAAGCGACGTCGTTAAGTGCGATGCTTCCCTCGTCCGCATGTTCGGCAAGATCGATTAAAAATATTAAAGAATATCTTCCTTTAGTTGATATTTTCATCCTTTTCTCCTTACTGATAGGGGCGGTAATAATCAGAAACGAAAATCTCTTCTGTCAGACTGCTTTATGGCTTCGATATTCTCGATGGTTATTTCTCTGACTTTTTCTTTTGGAATATTACCGAGTTCTCTTTCTATAACTTCAAAACCTTCTTTTTTGGTGGAGTCTTTTGCGTAATCCGTAAGATACTCCGCAAGTGTCATAAGAGCGTTGGGGTGGCAAATGTTTGCAATCTGCCCGCTTTTACAAAGGGACATGAATCTGTCACCGGTACGACCGGCTCTGTAGCATGCAGTGCAAAATGAAGGGATATGCCCGTTTTTCATAAGCCATGAAACCACATCGTCAAGGTCGCGCTGATCGGACACATCAAACTGTTCCGTATCGTGCGGGCGCTCTTTTTCGGTATAACCGCCGACAGAGGTTCTTGAACCTCCGGAAACCTGAGATATTCCGACGTTAAGCATCCTGGAACGGACATCCTCGGACTCACGCGTTGAAACTATCATACCGGTATAAGGTACCGCCAGACGTATACATGCCGCAATCTTGATAAACATCTCATCAGTAATGGAATTATCAAAATCATCGGGATTAATATCATCGGCAGGCTTTACACGCGGAACACTGATGGTGTGAGGTCCGACTCCGTGTACCGCTTCCAGGTGCTCGGCATGCATGAGAAGTCCCGCAAATTCATATCTGTAGCCCTCAAGCCCGAATAATACTCCAAGGCCTACATCGTCGATACCGCCCTCCATGGCACGATCCATGGCTTCGGTATGGTAAGCGTAATCATGCTTTGGTCCCGTCGGATGAAGCTCTTCATATCCTTTCCTGTTATAAGTCTCCTGGAAAAGAATATAAGTACCGATACCTGCATCGGCAAGACGCTTGTAGTTTTCCACCGTGGTAGCTGCGATATTGACATTTACACGTCGTATGGCACCGTTCTTATGCTTAATGCTGTAAATGGTATCTATGCATTCCAAGATATATTCAATCGGATTATTTACGGGGTCTTCGCCTGCTTCAATGGCAAGACGTTTGTGTCCCATATCCTGAAGTGCTATAACCTCGGCCTTTACCTCTTCCTGAGTAAGCTTTTTTCTGGGAATGGTCGTATTCTTCAAATGATACGGACAATAAAGACATCCGTTGATGCAATAATTGGAAAGATAGAGCGGTGCGAAAAGTACGATACGGTTACCGTAAAACGCAAGCTTTATCTCTTCCGCAATCTCAAATATTCGTTTATTTACCTCAGGGTCTTCACATGCAAGAAGGACTGATGCCTCTCTGTGATTAAGGCCCTGACAGACACACCCGTTTTCGGTTGTCACGGGGCGTGCTTTTTCAAGGATGGAGTTGATAAGCTCCATATTATTCTTATTCTCGTCAGCATATTTAAGGGTGTCGAGAATTTCTTCTTCGCTGATGAATTCATCGGCTTTTAATGATTTTGGATTATAAACAGACATAACGTACTCCTTTCTTAGCGGTCAGATTTCTCTTCCCGATCAGACTTTGTCTGAAATTTAATACAATTATTATGATGTTATATAAAAGTACCTTAACGCGGCGGGTTAGTCAATGACAACCGTGGTGTTACGCATATACGGTTTTTACTTCAACGTTATCAAGATTTCCGATTTTTCCGGAAATTGCCGATATTTCATCCTGAGGAGCATCAAGCGCGACGCTTATAAGACTGATATCTCTTTCCTTATATGGTATGCCCATTCTTCCGATTATGTAATCTGAGGATTCATGAAGAATTTCGTTAATTGCCTGAACTGAATCTTTTGATTTAACGATAATACTCATTACTGCAAGTCTTGTTTCCATGGTAACCTCCTTTGTTTAAATCCATGCGGTTTACTTATTTTCCTTTATATTATAAAATCCAATACTATAAATCAATATGAAACAGGGAGGAAAACATGCTTCGTCTTAGTGGAATTACAAAAAAATATAAGACGGGAGAGTTTATTCAGACGGCTCTTGACGGTGTAGATCTTTCACTCAGAGATAATGAATTTGTGGCTGTACTGGGACCATCGGGCTCCGGTAAGACAACGCTTCTTAACATTATCGGCGGGCTGGACAGATATGACTCCGGAAACATGGAAATTAACGGTATTTCAACCGATAATTACAGCGACAGGGATTGGGATACATACAGGAACCACACAATCGGATTCGTATTTCAAAGCTATAACCTTATTCCGCACCAGAGTGTTCTGGATAATGTTGCGCTTGCGCTTACCATCGGTGGAATAACCGGAAAAGAGAGAAAAGAACGTGCACTTGACGCGCTTGAAAAAGTCGGTTTGCTTGACCACAAGAATAAAAAGCCAAACCAGCTGTCGGGAGGTCAGATGCAGCGTGTTGCCATTGCAAGAGCACTTGTAAACGACCCCGATATAGTACTTGCCGATGAGCCCACGGGAGCGCTTGATACCGAAACCGGTATTCAGGTAATGGAGCTTCTTAAGGAAGTGGCAAAAGACCGTCTCGTGGTTATGGTTACTCATAATCCGGAGCTTGCGGATGAGTATGCCACGCGAATCATCAACATAATAGACGGAAAGATAGTAAAGGATTCGGACCCGGTAACAGAGTCTGAAATACAGACTGCAATTGAGCAGGCAAAATCAGATAACGGTCCGACCAGAAAATCGGGAATGTCATTTGGCACATCGTTTCGTCTTTCGCTCAATAACCTTCGTACCAAGCTTGGAAGAACCATTCTTACCGCAATAGCAGGATCGATTGGAATCATAGGTATTGCCTTGATTCTTGCCATGTCCAACGGTGTTAATAATTATATTTATGACATACAAAGAGATACCATGTCGTCATATCCGTTAACGATACAAAGTCAGGAATTGGATTTGACCGCGGTGATGGATTCGTCCAACCAGACGGGCTCCGAACAGGAAAATGACGACGGGACCGGGCTTTATGCCGATATTTCGGATGTGAAAATAGGTTCAACGGGAGCGGCATATAAAAAGAACAATCTCGAAGCATTCAAGAAATATCTTGATAGTGAAGACAGTGACATAAAACAATATATCGGAAAGAACGGAATAACATACGGTTATACACCGGCCTTTACCGTATTTACAAAGGATTCCGAAGATAATTACGTTGATACCAATGACGATCCTCAGGATTCCACAACGTCGGCAATAAGAAGTATGTTCTCAGGCCTGTCCGCGAACAGAAGTAATACAAATGATACGGCTACGAATTTCAGCGAGCTTACTCCGGGTAAGGATGACGCGCTGATAAGCGAGCTTGTGACGGATAATTATGAGCTGGTAACGGGAGAGTGGCCAAAAGAATATAATGAAGTTATCGTAAGAATAGGAACGAATAATTCTCTCGACACGGTACAGTTGTATCAGCTTGGAATAATAACTTATTCCGAATATCAGGATATGGTTAAAAATAATTCCGGCAAAACAATAAAGAAGATTTCCGACAACTTTGATAATATTCTTGGCAAAGAGTTTTATCTTGTTCCTCAAAGCTCATTTTACGTAAAAGAGGAAAACGGTACTTACAAGGCAAATCCGGCCGATCTTATGAACATAGACGGGTATATTGATGACAGCATCAGACTGAAGGTGTCAGGTGTTGTAAAGCCCGTTTCGGACAGTTCAAACCAAACGTTAAGTACGATTGTCGGATATACAAGTACTCTTACGGATAAGATAGTTGAAAAGACGGATGAGAGTCAGATAGTAAAAGATCAGGAAAAAAATCCCGACATTAATGTTCTTACCGGAGTGAAGTTTAAAGCAAACAGCGATGAAGAAAAAGCAAAGGATGTAAAAGAATATGTATCCGGGCTTTCCGTGTCGGATAAAGCCTCAATGTATTCGGTCATAATGCTTTATTATAATCAACAAAATGCAAATGCGGATTCCGAAACAGATTCTGCTACGGGAACAGAAGTTGCTCAAGGAACAGAAGTTGCTCAAGGAACAGAAGCTACTCAAGGAATAGGAGCTGCTCAAGGAGCAGCCGGTATGGACGGAGCCATGCAGGCTGCATCAGGGGACAGCGTACTGGCGGCTGCACTTGATGCATGGCTTGCATCAGATCCCGATACTAAGGATCTCGTAAAGCTTTATGATAACTATATAGGAGATACTACCTATGATGAGAATATGCTTGATTTCGGTAAGGTTAACAAAGATAAACCGAGTGCGATAAATATATATACGGATACATTCGAAGATAAGGACGGCGTAACGGAATGTATTCAGAGGTATAATGATTCGGTATCTGAAGAAGATAAGATTACCTATACGGATTTAATAGGTCTTATGACATCTTCCATGACATTGATTGTAAATGTCATTACGGCAGTGCTTATCGGTTTCGTATCCGTATCACTTGTCGTATCAAGTATTATGATAGGTATAATAACTCATATATCAGTACTTGAGAGAACGAAGGAGATAGGTATTCTCCGTGCTATGGGAGCATCCAAGTCCAATATTTCTCAGGTATTTAATGCCGAAACCATAATAATAGGCCTGGCAGCAGGTCTGTTGGGTGTAGGCATCGGAGTAATAATAACCTTCCCTATGACTGAGATTATGCGTCATACAATGGAAGGTGCGGAAAATGTAAGGGCATTTCTGTCGCCTCTGCAGGGAGTCATACTCGTGGGACTCAGTGCACTTGTTACATTTATCGGAGGACTTCTTCCGGCAGGTAAAGCTGCAAGAAAAGATCCGGTCAGTGCATTACGAAGTGAATAAAAAATTAAAATTTAAAGGGGTGATTGTCTTAAAAACAATCACCCCTTTTGTCATATTTTTAACAATTAGTGTTATAATAAAAGGGTAATAAAATACAAATTCAGTGGAGAAAGGGGATGAAGATTTATGGACTTTTTAGTGGTTTTGTTAATCATTGTTTTGGCCGTTATTCTTGCGGATGTAATATCGCATTTTATTCCGGCCATTCCTGCGCCCATTATGCAGATTGCACTTGGTGCGGGAATTGCGTTTATTCCGATAGCGCATCATTTTGAGATTGAGCATGAATATTTCCATCTGATGTTCATTGCTCCTTTGGCCTACTTCGGTGGTATGGAGATCAGCAGAAAAGAGCTTTGGAAAAGTAAGTGGTCGGTTGCAAACTTTGCGGTTCTTCTCATTCTTATTACCGGAGTGGTAGTAGGGCCTATTATTCACGGAATGATACCTGCAATATCGGTAATCGCAAGTATTACGCTTATGTCAGCTCTCGGACCTACGGATCATGTGGCTGTAGATACGGTCGAAAAACACAGTCATATACCTCATAAGCTGATGGAGCTTTTGAAAAACGAATCGGTATTTGCCGAAGTAACGGCAGTTATCTTCCTGCAGACATGTATAGGGGTTGCCGGAGGAGAGCATATTAACGCCGGTCATGTGACGGTTGAGTTTATCAGACTTTTGCTCGGCGGTATTGCAATCGGTCTTGCGCTCGGTATCGCAAAGCTTTTGATTGTAAGACTGCTTTATACGAACGGTATTAAACATGCGGCTTTGCACACACTTATCGGTGTGACGTTCCCGTTTATCGCATTTATTTTATCTGAGCATATTGAAGTCAGCGGTATCGTTGCCATCTTTGTTGCCGGTATCGTATCCACCTTTGAGTATAAAGAAGGTAATACCGACTCAATGAAATTGGAAGAGGGTTCGGAGTATGTGTGGGATTTCCTGTCATATACGCTTGACGGATTTATTTTCGTAATGCTCGGTATGTTTATACCGGAAATTATGGAAAAACTTTTCTTAAACGAGCTCGAGATATCCGCAGGATTTGCAATCGTCGTAATACTTATTGTTTCAGGCGCGATACTCGGAGTAAGATTTTTGTGGTCGCTTCTTACTCTGCCGAAATATGTATATAAGGACGACGGTATATCTCGAAGTAAGGCGGCGGGACTCTTTACGATGTCCGGAGCAAGAGGTGCCATTACCTGGGCTTCCGTAGAGTCAATACCGGTTGTTCTCGCAAGCGGAATGGAATTCCCGCACAGAGAACTGATTCTTACCATAGCGATGGGCGTAATTATCGTATCGGTTATTCTTTCATATGTGGTTCTTCCGATAATAGCGCCTAAGGATAAATCCGTTGAAAAACAGGAAGAATATAAGATTGTCCATATGAATATTCTTACCGGAGTTGCGGATGCTTTGGATGCGGAAAGTACCTCTAAGAATAAAGAAGAAAGTAATTTGATTGCATATCGTTACCGTGACAGAGCTGATGATATACAGATGACTCTGAAACGTAATTCGGCGATAAACAGTGAAATTAATGATTTGAACAAACAAATTGTTGATTGGAAAATAGAAAACCTTGAACGACTCGAAAAAGAGGGTGCGATAACATCCGAAGAGGCGGACTATTACATCAAGGCGCTGGATAAAACAAGGCGGAAGAAGATTTCCCGAAGCGTAACCGGTACTGCCATATCGGGATATTTCTCAAGCAGGAAGCTTGAAAAAGAGGCAGACAAGGTAAGCCGTGGGGATTCCGACATATTCCTCAGGGGAAGCAAGGCAAATGCGGAATATGTTCTTGAAAAGCTTGAAGAACTCAAGAAGACGAATCCGTCAGAGGTTGTTGAACAGGCAATTCAGAAGTATCAATATAATCTGAGTAACATTCAACATAATCTTGATAAGAATGAAGGTGTTCCAATCGATGATGATGAGCTCTTAAAAGTTGAAAGACGTGCCGTACAGATAGAGACGGGACTTATACAGGATGAATACGAAAACGGAAATCTTACGTATACCGAATCAAAGAATATGAAGAGTGATTTGGCTATGCTTGTAGGTCATCTGATTTGATTTAGATAATAAAACCGGTCGAGAGAATTTAGAGAAATCTAATTTGACGGCCGGATTTTAAAAATCCGTTTATGTTATTTTGGAGAGATCCGGTTTGACGGCCGGATTTTAAAAATCCGGTTATGTTAATTTGGAGAAATTCCGTTTGACGACCGGATTTTTTAATGGTATCTTTTCAGAAAACATTTTCAGGGGGAAGAATGTGGGAAATACAAGAAAGAAAAGTCATGCAAAAGGTATTGCCATTTTCTTAATAATTTTGGGAATAGTCGTAGTGATATGCTGTTTTGCCGTGCGAAGATTTTTATTCATTTCGCCCGATCCCGTCATAAAGGGAGACGTTGATATTGTTGAATATATACTTTACGATTCTCCGAATTATAACAGAAGCGGTCGTCTTGCCGTAAGGGGGCTTATGCTTCACTCGGTCGGAAATCCTCAACCCGACGCAAAGACATATGCCGATATATTCGGTGATGAGGATTACACAAGATCGGGAGTGCACGGATTTATTGATGCCAAGACGGGACAGGTTTATCATACGCTGCCGTGGAATCGTGTGGCATGGCATTGCGGAGGAGACGGTAATCTTACTCATATAGGAGTGGAGATGTGTGAGACCGACGCTGCATATTATGATGACGATGACAATATTCATATAACGAATTCCACACAGGCAAAGAAAGATGCCAAGACTGCTTATAACAGCGCGGTAAAGCTTTTTGCGGAGCTTGCCAAAGAATACGATCTTGATCCTTTAGAGGACGGTGTCATTATTTCTCATAACGAAGGATGGGAAAGAGGAATTGCGTCTAACCACGGAGACCCGGAGCATTACTGGAATGCCGTAGGCCTGGGTTATACAATGGACGGCTTCAGAAAAGATGTGTATAATTATATGAACGAGAATTAATTTCGGAGGTTACTAAAAATGGTTAAGCCAATAATAAGGGATACTTTTTTTCTGTCTTTAAAAAGTGAGCCTGCTACTAAAGACGACAGAAACATTATGACGGATCTTGTAGATACATTAAAGGCTAATGCTGATATATGCGCCGGTCTTGCCGCTAATATGATCGGAGTTAACAAAAGAATAATTGCAATAAATACTGAAGTTCTTATTATAGTTATGAATAATCCGGTCATAACAAAAAAATCGGGACCGTATGAGACTGAAGAAGAATGTCTGTCTATTGACGGCAGCAGAAAGACAACAAGATTTAAAGAGATTGAAGTGGAATATTACGATCACTACTTTAATAAAAAGAAAGAAAAGTTTTCCGGGTGGATAGCGGAAATAATTCAACACGAAATAGATCATTGCGATGGTATCTTGATTTAAATTTGTAAAGGGGGGATAAGTAAATGGCGTCATACGATGTTTATATAACCTATACAAAGGAGTCGGGAAAAGGCAACAGAAAAAGACAGGAGATAATCAACTGTCAGGATATGATGGAAGCGACAATGAAGCGCCTTGATATTCAGGACAATGAGGATGTGGAAAATGTTGAGATTAAAATAAACGAGAGCAATGATTTTCCGTTTGATCAACCGGATCTCTTTGAAGACTAAAAAAGCAGCGGGTTTTAAACCGCTGCTTTTTTTCTAGCATTACTTTGAAGGAAACCAAATGCGAAGAGTTGAAATAAGTTTTTCTTTTTCGGCGTTGTTCATACGCTCGACAAGCTGCATTATTTCGTTATCAAGAGCTGTTTTCTGGTAGCTCTTGTCGACACTGCCGGCCAGGTAATCAAGTGATACCCCCGTAAGATCCGCATAATATGCGAGCATACGTAAGGTCATCAGGTTACGACCATTTTCTACATTGCTGATATAACCCGGCGTAACATCCAGCGCCTTTGCGACGTCTTCCTGTGTAAGACCGTGATCAATACGTAATTTTTTGACTTTAGAGCCTAAATTGTCATCCATTCTGTATTCCCTCCCTAAAAACATAGAACAATAAAAATCATAGACTATTATTTTTTTTTGCCTTGTACCTTTGTGTGGCATCAAGGATTTTTTTACGCAGACGCAAATGCTCGGGTGTGATTTCCAACAGTTCATCCGTGTCAATATAATCAAGGGCCTGCTCGAGACTTAACTGTTTTGGTGGAACCAGTCTAAGTGCATCGTCAGCCCCTGACGCACGCGTATTTGTTAAATGTTTGGTTTTGCAGACATTAACCTCAATATCATCGTTTCGTGGATTCTCACCCACAAGCATTCCTGCATAAACCTCTTCGCCCGGAGAAATAAACAATGTCCCGCGATCTTGTGCATTAAAGAGTCCGTATGCAACGGCAGTTCCGCTTTCGAAAGCGATTAATGAACCGTGTTTGCGGTATGATATTTCTCCTTTATATTTAGCATATCCTTCAAATGCTGTGTTCATTATACCATTTCCTTTGGTTTCTGTCATGAATTGTCCGCGGTATCCTATAAGTCCTCGTGACGGTATCAAAAATTGTAACCTGGTATACCCTCCGTTAAGAGGAGTCATGCTTATAAGTTCCCCTTTTCTTTCGGACATGGACTGTATTACATTTCCTGAGAAATCTTCGGGTACATCTATAAAAGCTTTTTCAATGGGCTCAAGCTTATCGCCGTTTTCGTCGGTTTTATATAAAACCTCTGCTTTGCTGACTGCAAACTCATATCCTTCACGACGCATATTCTCGATAAGCACTGAAAGATGAAGCTCGCCTCTTCCCGAAACCTTAAAGGAATTCTCAACTCCCGGAGTCTCTTCGACACGCAGGCTGACGTCCGTATTTAATTCGCGGAAAAGTCTGTCTCGTATGTGACGTGAAGTAACATACTTTCCTTCCCTGCCTGCGAGAGGAGAGTCATTTACCATAAAGTCCATCGATATCGTCGGTTCGGATATCTTTTGGAAAGGTATGGCTGCGGGACTTCCCACATCGCAAATGGTATCGCCGATTTTTAAATCATCTATACCGGATACGGCAACAATATCTCCGCAGAATGCTTCATCGCAGTCTTTTTTGTTTAATCCGTCAAAGGTATAGAGTTTACTGATTCTTACGCGCCTGTTGGTTGACTCATCATGATGATTAACGATAAGAACTTCATTGTTAACCTTAAGAGAACCGTTGTCTATCTTACCTATGCCTACGCGTCCGGTGAATTCGTTGTAGTCGATTGTTGATATAAGCATCTGTGTCGGAGCGTTCGAATCTCCGGAAGGAGCAGGTATATGCTCTATGATGCTGTCAAAAAGAGGTGTTAAATCTTTTTGTTCTTCACTCAGGTCGGTTACCGCAAATCCGGATTTTGCGGATGCGAATATAAACGGACAGTCAAGCTGTTCTTCGCTCGCATTAAGATCGATAAAAAGCTCTAATATCTCATCGATAACCTCCTGAGGTCTTGCATCAGGTCGGTCGATTTTATTTATGCAGACGATGACGGTAAGATCAAGGTCAAGAGCTTTTTGGAGAACGAACTTGGTCTGAGGCATGACGCCCTCGAAAGCATCAACAATAAGAACGACGCCGTTAACCATCTTAAGGACACGTTCAACTTCACCGCCGAAGTCGGCATGTCCCGGAGTATCGATAATGTTAATCTTATAATCACCGTAATAAACGGCGGTGTTTTTTGATAGGATTGTTATTCCGCGTTCGCGTTCGATATCACCGGAATCCATAACCCTGTCATTTACGTTCTGGTTTTCCCGAAAAGTTCCGCTTTGTTTTAAAAGCTGGTCAACCATGGTGGTCTTGCCGTGATCGACATGAGCTATGATGGCAATATTTCTGATATTTTCCTGTTTTAAAGCCATTAGAAAATAAATATCCTTTCGTAATAATTAAAATGAATATATTTGAACAATAGCAGTATGATAACACAAATTATATAAAAATCAATCGGGATTTGAGGTATAATGAAAAGACAAAAGAAAGGGATGCCAAATGATTACATACGACTTAGGCAAAAGGGGAAAAGAACCCATATATGTCTTTTTGTACAGACAGATAAGAGATGATATTTTGTCGGGTAAAATCGGTCCGAACGAAAAGCTTCCGTCCAAAAGAGCGATGGCGGGGAATCACAATATCGGAGTTAATACCGTGGCGAATGCGTATGATCAGCTTCTTTCGGAAGGATATTTATATTCTGCCGAGAAGAAGGGTTATTTTGCGACCGATATGCAGCAGTTTTCCGATATACGTATTAATACATCAAAGCCTGCGCGGATTGAGACGGTTGAAGAGACGGATTACTTCATGGACTTCAGGGCAAACCGGATTAATCTTAATAATTTCCCGATATCGACATGGAACAGATGTATGAGAAAGGCAATCCTTGACGGCGGGGATTCGCTGTATAAAACGGTGCCCTATAACGGCATACCCGAGCTTAGAAATGCGATATCGGCTTATCTGTTCAGAAACAGAGGCATGAGTGTGGACCCCGAAAGAATTTTTATCGGAGCGGGGACGGAGTTTCTTTTTAAAAGATTATTTGAGCTTTTTGATAAAGGGACAAATGTGGCCATTGAGGAAACCGGGTTTAAAAAGCTGGCCGAGCACGGAGACAGATTAAACATTAACGTAAAAGTGATATCGGGAGATGAAGACGGTATTGATGTAAGCGGTCTGGAGAAAAATAAAATTGACGTTGTGTATGTGGCTCCCGCAAACCGTTTTCCGACCGGAAAGGTTTTGCCGATTAAGAAAAGGCTTGAGCTTTTTTCATGGGCGTACGAGGGAGAAGAAAGATACATAGTGGAGGACGACTATGATTCCGAATTCAGATACAGCGGAAGGATGATTATTCCGATGTTTTCGGAAGACATAAATGACAGAGTAGTATATCTGAACACATTCTCTAAGACAATGGTACCTTCTTTGAGAATAAGCTACATGATACTTCCGGAGAATCTGGTAAGACGCTACAAAGAGACCCTTGGGTTTTACTCATGTACTGTATCAAGCTTCGAGCAATATGCGCTTGCTGAGTTTATTAACAGCGGTGCGTTTGAACGTCACATCAACAGAATGAGAAACTTTTATAAGAAGCAAAGAGTTGCCATCCTAAAAGAATTCGAAAAATCGCCTTTAATGAAAATAGCCGAAATAGAAGAACATAATGCCGGCACCCATTTCCTCTTAAAGGTAAAAACAAACTTAAAAAAAGAATACATATACAACGAAGGAATCAACAAAGAACTCCACATCTCATTTTTCGAAGATTACAGTCTTAGCAAAAAAAAGGAGCCCGGCTACGTAACGCTCGTTATTAATTACGCGGCCATGGTATCCGACAAGATTCCCGAAGTTGTAAGCAGACTAACAGAAATATTCATGAACAAAAAAAGCTGACATTCGTGATATGTACCCTCTTTTCCGAACACCCGGGGAAGAGGGTATTTTTTAAATTGTCATTATTGCCGTTGCGACGGTTCTTTGTGGCTGCTTTTCCGGGGCTGTCACCCGGCAGGTTTTTTAGCAGCTTTTTTTGGTGTCACCATGTTCCGGATTAATCAGCATGAAAAATGTGGCAGGTGACAGTTTGCCGTCACGTTTAGAATCCCACGTTCAATTCCCCGAGCTTTGAAGTTTTCGGTCTTGTTGGATTTTACGGCCAACCGAATCGTTATATTAATGAAAACGCCTGCTGTCTGAAATTCTTCTTTTCTTGGGGACCGTGCGCGCATTCGGCTCGCACAAATCATCACACCGATATTCGCTTAGATGAACCCGCCTCTGGGTCTAAAGAATTTACATACCAACCGAATCGTTATGATCGCGAACGGTAAAGCCTAAGCCCGAAAAGTTCCGCCATCGCTTGAAGCCCCGCGCGCGCATTCGGTTCGCACAAATCAGCATGCCGATATTTGCTTTGATGAACATTGGGATTCGGGTCAAAGAATTAAGACCGACCGAATCGTTAT
>CAJOLA010000009.1 GCA_905235275.1 uncultured Lachnospiraceae bacterium | reverse complement strand
ATCTTAAAAACCCCGTTAATCTTCATTGCATGGAATTCCGAATCACTGATCTCCGTCGTCTCCCATTCACCCGGCTCGGAAAAAAGTGTATCCAACAGATTCCTTACGATGGAGATATCATCTTCATAATACAAGATGATTCTTAGTCCGATTAAATCCTGCAGCTTTCTGTGCTCATACTTGGAGCCCTTTACTCCGTATCCGCGCCTGTTCATCTTCTCCAGTATGGAGTCTGCGGTTTTTATTCGTGATGAAATACGATAATAAAAACCTGCTTTTTTTAATTTATCTTCAACAATACCGCAAAGGTCATCCTTTACTATATCCGGAACATTTATTGCCAATGCGTTTTCTTTTGTAAATAACGGATTTTCTTCGTTTTGTAATTTACTCATGGTGCCACATCCTGTTATAATACTCACGTGTTTTTAACGCTATGATTTTATCACATTCCAATTATTTTTAAAATAAAACTTGTATTTCCTATATGTTTAGTGTATTATATGGGGAATTATTATATTCAAGGGGAAATATTAAAATATGACTCAAAAGCTTAAAACCTCCGATATCACGATAACGGGGCTTATTGCGGCTATCGTATGTGTAGCCACGCTTATCATTAAGATACCCGTGCCCGCGACTCAAGGGTATATTCACTTCGGTGATGCATTCGTAATATTGGCGGGAATCTTTCCGGGAATGGGGCTCGGAATGCTTTCCGCAGGCATAGGCTCGGGACTTGCGGATCTCTTCAGCGGATATCCGATCTTTAGTCCCGTCACCTTCTGTATAAAAGCATTGTGCGCACTTGTTGTAAGTCTTATATACAGAAAAACCGCCGGCGTAATCAAGTCCCGTTATGCAAGACTGATACTCGGCGGTCTGGCATCCACCGGAATCGTTACCGGCGGATATCTTTTATTCGAACTGGCGTTATACGGAACGGCGGCATTCGTTGAGATTCCGATGAATCTCATTCAGGGCGGTTCAGGCATAGCAATCTCATGCGCCCTCTTCCCGCTCTTCTCACGCATACCGGGCTTCAAGGAGCACCTTTAATCCGTCGCATGTACGGCGTCAGACATTTCCTTTACATAATCGTAAACCTTCTCCGGAGCAGCATCGCCTGCTTCGGAGATTATTTTTATTATGGCACTTCCGACTATTGCACCGTCTGACAAATGCGCCATCTTGCTTGCCTGCTCTGGTCTAGATATACCAAATCCCACGGCGCACGGCGTATCCGTGCTGTCCTTAACAAGACGAACCATGGATCCGATATCGGTAGTGATTTCATTTCTTACACCGGTAACTCCGAGAGACGAAACAACGTAGATGAATCCTTTTGCCTCTTTTGCAATCATCGAAATTCTTCCTTCGGATGTCGGAGCGATAAGCGAAATGAGATCTATGCCGTACTTCTCACATGTCTCATCGAACTCTTTCTTTTCTTCAAAAGGCACATCCGGAAGAATTATCCCGTCGATCCCAACCTTGCAGCAGCGCTCAAGAAAATCCTCCTTTCCGTTACCGTAGGAAAATACCACATTCGCATAAGTCATGAAGCATAACGGAATATCAATGTCACGGCGCAGCTCCTCCACCATTTCAAATACTTTATCGGTGGTAATACCGGCCTCAAGCGCCACCTCATTGGCGCCCTGAATCACGGGACCTTCCGCAGTCGGATCCGAAAAAGGTATGCCAATCTCAATGATATCGGCTCCCGCATCAGCTGCTGACTTTATTATCTTCTTTGATGTCTCTATGTCCGGATATCCCGCAGTAATAAAAGCAATAAATGCTTTATTTTTCTCAAAAGCTTTGTATATGTTACTCATGGATATCCTCCCCTCTGTAACGGGCAACGGCCGCACAGTCCTTATCTCCTCGTCCGGATATGTTAATTACGATAATTTTATCCTTATCCATGGACGGTGCAATCTTTAACGCATGCGCCACGGCATGAGCAGACTCAATCGCAGGAATAATTCCTTCGGTTCTTGAGAGATACTCAAAAGCTTCAACAGCCTCCCCGTCAGTTACCGGCACATATTCCGCTCTCCCCGTATCGTGAAGCCATGCATGCTCAGGTCCTATTCCCGGATAATCAAGCCCTGCCGATATGGAATAAACCGGTGCAATCTGTCCGAACTCATCCTGACAAAAATATGACTTCATGCCGTGAAATATCCCGAGTCTTCCGGTCGCAATTGTCGCTGCGGTATCCTTCGTATCGATTCCGCGACCTGCCGCCTCACAACCGATAAGGCGCACACCTTCATCTTCAAGGAAATTATAGAATGCACCTATGGCGTTAGACCCTCCGCCGACGCACGCCAAAACGGCATCGGGGAGTCTGCCTTCCGCTTCAAGAATCTGTTCCTTTATCTCTTTTGAAATAACAGACTGAAAGTCCCTGACTATCGTCGGGAACGGATGCGGTCCCATAACCGAGCCAAGGCAATAATGCGTATCGTGCATTCTGTTCGTCCACTCTCTCATGGCCTCCGATACGGCATCCTTAAGAGTTGCCGTTCCGGAAGTAACGGGAATAACGTCCGCACCCAGAAGCTTCATTCTGTAGACATTTAACGCCTGTCTTTCGGTATCAACCTTACCCATAAAGATAACGCACTCCATGTCCATAAGTGCCGCCGCTGTAGCTGTCGCAACTCCGTGCTGACCTGCTCCGGTCTCTGCTATGAGTCTGGTCTTTCCCATCTTTTTGGCAAGAAGTGCCTGCCCCAAAACGTTATTAATCTTATGTGAACCGGTGTGATTTAAATCTTCCCTCTTCAGATAAATTTTGGCGCCACCCAGATCATTTGTCATCCTCTCCGCGAAATACAGATTGCTCGGACGACCGGCATAATTATTAAAAAGCTCTTTTAATTCTTTTTGAAAGTCGGGATCGTTTTTTAATCTGTTATACCCCTCTTCCAATTCGATAACCGCATTCATGAGTGTCTCCGGCATATACTGTCCGCCGTGCACTCCGAATCTTGTATTATCTTTACTTTCTGTCCCCATTTAATCTCTCCTGTTCAGACTTCACGCACCAGCTTTATTATCTCTGCCATCTTTGCCTTATCCTTAAGACCGTCGGTCTCAACCCCCGTACTTACGTCGACCCCGTAAGGCTTTAACGACCAAAGCGCATCGCTTACGTTGTCGGGCGTGATACCTCCCGCAAGAATATAAGGTCTTCTGAATGACCCGATAAGCGTGTGGTCAAATACGGCTCCGTATCCGTATCCCGCATCAAGAAGAACAACATCGGCAAGACTTTTCTCTGCGCGTCTGAATACTTCTTCAATCTCTTCCTTCGAGTCACCCGGATTAATAATGAACGCCTTCCAAATCTCCTTATCGGGAGCGGCAGCTTTAAGCGCGTCTATATATGCATCATCCTCTTCACCGTGAAGCTGGGCAACGTCTATCACATTGTACTTTAGTAATTCCGCCACTTCATCAAGCGGTCTGTCCACGAATACGCCTACGGGAGAAACCTCAACCCTTAAATTCTGCCTGAGCTCATATGCTCTTTTTCTTGATACATTCCTGTGACTCTTCGGAAAATCAATCACGAATCCGCAGTAGTCCGGCAGATATTCATTTACTGCCTGTATATCCTCTTCACGAAACAGCCCGCAAATTTTTATCTTCGGTCTGTACTCTTGCGTTTCATCCATTAAATATTCCCCGCATTTTTCATTGCTCTGATAAGGTCCATGTAATTATCAGTTCTCATAAGAGCTTCACCGACAAGTATGGCGTCCGCTCCCGCCTCGGCAGCGCCCTTTGCATCCTCAGGTGTTGCAAAGCCTGACTCTGCGATAAAGAGCACATCATCCGGAACGAGCTTTCTTAAACCTGCTGCCGTACCCGTATCCACACTGAAGTCCTTAAGGTTTCTGTTGTTAACTCCCACTATCTTGGCACCTGCTGCAAGCGCTCTTTTAACCTCTTCCTCATCATGCGCCTCAACTATCGCATCAAGCTTTATGACATCGCATATATGCAGGAAATTCTTAAGTGTTTCATCATCAAGAATCGCACAGATAAGAAGAACGGCGTCAGCTCCCTGAATCTTTGCCTGATACAGCTGATATTCATCAACAAAGAAATCCTTGCGAAGAATAGGAATCTCAATCTCCTTCTTAACGCGTGTAATCATCTCTTCTTCTCCGAGGAACCACTTAGGCTCCGTTACGCATGACACGCAATCTGCACCCGCCACTTCATAAGCAACGGCTCTGCTAAGATATGAAAAGTCCTTGGAAATGACACCCTTTGACGGTGAAGCTTTTTTTAATTCGGCAATGATTGAAAGTCCGTCAGCAGCAATTGCATCGTAGAACTTTCCGTGGAAGGGCTCTACGTCCGTACCTAAAGTCTCATCAATCTTTACACGGATTATTCTTCCGCACTCAAGCTTAACCACGGTAAGTGACATCTCATCTTTAAGCTTCTCAACTCTTTCTCTGGAATAATCAGCTATCTCATTTAATATATTCTCTGACATATCATTCTCCTTTTGAAATTCTTATTACTTTTTCGAGGGTATCGGCAACCTTCCCGCTCTCCAAAAGCCCCTGCGCAAGCGCCACGCCTCCGCTGACACTGTCCGCTTTGCCCGCAATGTAAAGTGCGGCTCCGGCATTTAAGCAGACTATATCTCTTTTTGCGCCTTTGTCTTTTCCGTAAATGATATCACGGGTAATCCGCGCATTTTCTGCCGGGTCGCCCCCTTTTATCTCCTCTTCATCACAAGTATTATACCCGAAATCCTCAGGTTTAATAGTATAATTTTTCGTTTTTCCGTTTTCAAATTCATACACGTAAGTAGGCGCCGAAATCGATATCTCGTCCATTCCGTTACTGCCCCATACACACATCCCTTTTTCGACTCCAAGGTTCATCAAAACCTTTGCCATAGGCTCCAAAAGGCTCTTATCATAAACACCCAGGAGCTGTCTTTTTGCCGAAGCCGGATTAGTCAGAGGACCGAGTATATTAAAAATCGTTCGTATACCTATCTGGCTTCTTACATTTGCGACATTCTTCATTGCGGGATGAAAGTTTCTTGCAAACAAAAAGCAAAATCCCGTCTCTTCAAGCAGTCTAAGACTCTCATTTTCATCAAGGTCAATATTTACGCCGAGCTCTTCAAGCACATCTGCGGCACCGCTCCTGGATGATGCCGCTCTGTTTCCGTGCTTTGCAACCTTTGCTCCGGAAGCCGCCACGACAAATGCCGACGTGGTCGATATGTTAAAGCTTCCGCTGCCGTCTCCGCCCGTTCCCACAATCTCCGTCACATCAAGATTATGGTCAAGCTTTACACTATGCTTTCTCATGCATTCGGCGGCACCCGTTATCTCATCGACCGTTTCCTTTTTTATGGAGAGTGCCGTAAGGAAAGCGGCTTTTTGCGCATCAGTCGCCTCACCCGACATTATCTCATTCATAACCCCGGCGGATTCCTCTTTTGTCATGTCATTTCCGTCGACAATTTTTTTAATCATTTCTTTTATCATAATCTCATCCTCTTATGAAGCCAAAGAAGTTTTCCATTATCTTTTTACCGTCGGGAGTCATAACGGACTCGGGATGAAACTGCACTCCGAATACCTTATTTACCCTGTCCTCCACGGCCATTACCTCGCCGTCATCAGACCTTGCGCTTACCGCTAATTCTTCGGGAAGTGTTCCTGCATCCGCCGCAAGCGAATGGTATCTTGCAACCTTAAACGGATTCTCAAGCCCCGCAAACAATATACTGTCATCTTCACGATGCACCTCTGACACCTTACCGTGCATAAGCTCCTTCGCATATGTGACTTTGGCACCGTACGCCTCACATATTGCCTGATGCCCGAGACAAACTCCGAATATCGGAATCTCACCTTTAAACGTCTTTACAGCCTCTTCGCAAATCCCCGCATCCGCAGGTCTTCCGGGTCCCGGAGAAAGTATTACGGCTTCCGGTTTCATTTCGCGTATCTCATCGATACTTATCTTATCGTTTCTGAATACCTTACAGCCCGGATTTACGGTCTCAATCAGCTGATACAGGTTGTATGCGAAGCTGTCATAATTATCTATAAGCAATACCATCTCTCATCCCTCCTTTGCACTTTTGTTTACGGCATTTACAACCGCTTTGGCTTTGTTTACGCACTCGGTATATTCCTTTTCGGGTACGCTGTCATATACGATTCCGGCACCGCTTCTTACGCAAAGTCTGCCGTCCTTTTTATAGACAAGTCTTATGCCGATGCATGTATCAAGATTCCCCGTAAAGTCGATATAACCTATGGCGCCTCCGTAAATCCCGCGTCTCTTTTGCTCGAGCTCTTCGATTATTTCGCAGGCCCTGATCTTGGGCGCACCCGAAAGTGTTCCCGCAGGAAGTATCGCATCGACCGCATCTATCGCATCCTTGTCATCGCTTATCTTTCCCGATACGGTTGATCCTATATGCATAACCTGTGAGAATCTCTCAATCGCCATATATTTCTCAACCCATACGCTTCCGGGCTTACTTATCTTTCCAATGTCATTTCGTCCCAGGTCAACAAGCATATTGTGCTCGGCTCTCTCCTTCTCATCCGAGAGAAGATCTTTTTCAAGAGCCATATCCTCTTCGGGAGTCTTCCCTCTCGGTCTTGTTCCCGCAAGCGGAAATGTATTTACCGTGCCGTTTTCAAGCTTCACGAGAGTCTCGGGTGATGCACCCGCAATCTCAACATCGTCACTTGCAAAATAAAACATATACGGTGAAGGATTCTGCGTGCGAAGAAGTCTGTATGTATCAAAAAGACTCCCCTTTGCCTCGGCGGTAAGCGGGTTTGAGAGCACCACCTGGAAAATGTCGCCTTCTTTTATGTAATGCTTTGCCTTCTCAACCATCAGGCAATATTCATCCTTTGAAAAGACGGGCGTCAGCTCCTCCTTTAATTCAAGCTCGGGAAAATCGTATTTTTGCCCTTGGGCAAGAAGCTTTTCCATATCCTTTAATACGGCAACCGCTCTGTCATATACGGGCTGCAGCGTAAAGCGTGACACCTCTCCCTCGGGCACCTTCACGCCCGTAATCAGGATTATCTTTTGTCTGTCATTATCAAATGCGATGAGTGAATTAAAAAGCATCAGGTCCATGTCTCTGAAGCCCTCTCCCTCATCACTGTTTAACTTAAGTGACGGCTCCGCATACTTTATGTAATCATATGCGAAATATCCTACAAGACCACCCGTAAGCGGCGGCTGGCCTTCGAGTCTCGGACTTTTATATTCGGCAATTATTTTTCTAAGCTCATCTCCGGGATGGTCGACATCTTCCTCCTTCGTATCGATCCTTCTGCCTTCCGTCACACGCGAAATTCTCATCTTATGATCGGCGCACGTAATCTCCATCTCAGGCTCATATCCCAGAAATGAAAATCTTCCCCACTTGTGATTATCCGCCGCACTTTCCAGAAGAAATGCCTGCTTTCCTGCCGACTTAATGATGCGAAGCACCTCCACGGGCGTAAATGCGTCCGACATTATCTCCATGCACACGGGAACTCTTCTGTACTGCCCGTCCTTTAAAATGTCATAGACCTCATCAATCCCCGGATATACTTCCGATGCAAATAATGATTTTAAGGATGTGTTCATTTTTCCTTTCCTCCCCTTTTCTTTGGCGGTGTTTTAACCTTTATTCGGGACTGCGTAGAGCTTAAAACTTAAAAAAGCACCCCGTCCCAACAAAAGTCAACTTCTGTTAGGGACGGGATGCTTCCCGCGGTGCCACCCTGATTCACGAACAATTCGCGCACTTAGTAAGAATACCAACATATTCTCTGTGATTAACGCACACATAACGTCACGAGATACTAAGCAAATGCTTTTCATCGTGCCCTCAGCGGTCCATTTGACAGGCTGCATACCACCCGGCTCTCACCTTCCCGGGCTCTCTGTGGGCGCATCTCCCGCCGTTATCTCCGCATCAACGGTTTTTATATATTTAGTTTTGAAAATTCTATCAGAGTATAGATGTCTTGTCAATAAAAACAGACCTCTAAATCAGTACAAATATAAAGTATGCGGCATATCCGGCAAGGAATAAAATACCTGCCCATCTGTAAAGCTTTTTTGGCTTAAAGCAAAATGCCAAAAGTGCTGCTGTCGCAATGAAGGATACCATGAGATCCCATCTGAAATTCGCGGAGAAAGGAACCGGCGTTATCAGTGCCGATATTCCAATCACGAATATTATGTTAAATATGTTACTTCCGACGATATTACCTATTGCAATGTCGGTATTGCCTTTCTTTGCCGCCGTAACCGATGTAACGAGCTCCGGCAGTGATGTACCGAACGCCACGACGGTTAGCCCGATAAATCTGTCACTTACGCCAAAGGCTTTTGCTATCTCGGTTGCGGCATTTACCGTTATCTGGCTTCCGAAAATGATAAGCGCAACTCCTGCGCCCGTCATGATAAGAGCTATAGGAAGCTTCAGCTCTTTTTTTTCCTCTTCGCTTTCCCCGGCATTCCCGGTCCTTGCAAGCTTAAGAAGATAAACAATGTATAGAGCAAGCAATGCCATAAACACCAGACCGTCAATAAATCCTATCTGTCCGTCCAGCCCCAGTATAAAAAGGACCGCAGTTATTATCATAAGGAACGGCAACTCATATTTTACGGTGGTTACCGACACGGAAAGAACCGTAATAATAGAGGTTATTCCCAAAATTATTAATATATTAAGGATGTTGCTTCCCAGTACATTACCTATCGTAATATCCGCATTTCCTTTTATGGCCGCAGATATACTGACTGCCGCTTCGGGCGCACTTGTACCCATTGCCACTATGGTCAGTCCTATTACAAGCTGAGGAATTCCGAAACGTGTAGCTATCCCAACGGCGCCGTCCACAAAAAAGTCAGCGCCTTTTATCAGCATTACAAAACCTACGGCAAGTAATATCCACTGAAGTACCATTTAATTCCCCTCAAAAAATTTAATTAACCTGCAGATTCAGTTGTATCCTCTGCTGTTGTATTTGCCGGATTCTTTTCCGGTGCATCTCCTGCTTCTCTGAGAATTCTCTCGGAAATCTCAAACTTCGGAACTAAATTATAGCTGTCAAAAACAGTCTCTAACTTGAAATCTTTAAGCTCTATCGAAAATCCTTCAACTGAAGAAGCGCCACCTGACATCTGATTAAACATTTGCTCGCCGATTTCTTTGGCATCAATCTCCATCTTGGCAACATATTTTGTGTCCTTTTCAATGTAAAGCGTTACCGGTATCTTAAGTGCTTTAAGCTCCGGGGTATCCGCATCCGCAATTCCCGTTACGCTGATTCCACCCAGCAAATTCATTAAATAGTCACCGGAAGCAATTATTTCCATCTTATAAACATCTTTTCTGTTGACTTTTTCGGTGTCTTCAGTAAAGGTCGCTTCAGCTCTTCCTTTTGCAACCTCATTACAAAGTGAAATCTGACCGTTCAAAACATCCGGAGCTATATTAACTTCACTCTTGGTCCATTTGGAATCAGGCTCTTTTGCATATACTGTATATTTGCCGTCATCCTCATTACCTTTAGAATACATTTCATAAATCGCATTTGTTGATGAGTCACCCGCTTCCGGTGCAATCGCTTCAAGACCCGTTATTGTAGACTTAACCTCCATTTTTGTGTAGGATATGTCATCCTTTCCTTCCGAATAAGCCTTTGTATCCATCTTCAGATCCATGTCGGTTCCGATGGTCTCACCCATTATCTTCATGTCTCCCTTTAATACCTCGGTGGTTACTGCCGTGAAGGAAGAAACATTTTCCATATTGTTGACAACCGATTCGGCAAGCTCCTGTGCGCTTTTTGGCACACTGATGTTAATCACCTTTTCCTGAGATGAACATCCCGCAAGAACTGTCACCCCCATAGCTGCAACTAAACCTAAAGATATAATCCCCTTCTTCATATCTGAATCTCCTTTCCATAACAAAACTGCAATCAAACAGCGTTTACTATATAATTTTACAAAAAAAAGCATGATTAGACAATGCTGATCAGGCTTCCATTATAGTTCCCGTATCCCCCGTCAAAGCCGTCTTTGCATTTTCAAGAGAGGATATGATTGCACGGCCTTTTTTGTTGTTTTCGAGAAACCTTATACATGCTTCAATCTTGGGGAGCATACTTCCCGGAGCGAACTCTCCCGCCTCTTTGTAGCTCTTTGCTTCATCAACGCTCATGTGTCCCAGGCTTTTCTCGTTTTCGGTATTATAATCCAGACATACCTTATCAACCGCCGTAAGTATCATAAGCACATCGGCATCAAGCTCTTCAGCAAGCTTTGCCGCAGACTTATCCTTATCTATAACACCCGGCACACCTTTAAGGCCGGATTCGGTCTGTACCACGGGAATACCGCCGCCACCTGCGGTTATCACGATATCGCCCTGTGAAAAAAGCTTCTTTACGACATCAATCTCAATAATCCTTTGAGGTTCGGGAGACGCTATCACTCTTCGGTATCCTCTTCCCGCGTCTTCCTTAAACGTCCCTTCCCCTTCCGACTGCAATTTATTTGCTTCTTCCTCAGTGTAGAAACGACCTACCGGCTTTGACGGATTATCAAATGCCGGATCGTTTTCATTTACCACCATCTGAGTCACGATGGTTGCCACATTCTTATTTATATTTCTTTTTTCAAGCTCGCAACCGATCGCCTGCTGAAGATGATATCCGATATAACCCTGAGACATCGCCCCGCATTCCGGGTACGGAATCTCCGGTATCTTATCGTCTGCTCCGGAAGCTATGGACATCCCCAAATTAATCATACCCACCTGGGGACCGTTTCCGTGAACAACTGCCACCTCGTTTCCCGCTTCGATTATGTCAACTATTGCAGCGGAGGTTGTCTTTACAAGTTCAAGCTGTTTCGCCGGCGTGCTTCCCAAAGCATTTCCGCCCAATGCCAATACTATCTTACTCAAGACACCTTTCCTCCATAAACATCTTTTCAAAAATTTCCTTGCTTATACTATCATAATTCCGTGCAAATTTCCCGTCTTTTGAAAAAAAAATATTCACAATAAAACAGGCGGTTTAATATACCGCCTGTCTCATACGTCAAAGATTCCTTCTTTTTACCAAAACAATACTTGTCAGTATCATAAATGCCGCCGCGTATGCCGCAAGAACGACAAAATTCACCCAACTTGCCCCACCGCCATAGGCAATACCTCTTAATCCGCCACTCGCATGCGTTAAGGGTAATACGTTTATTATCCCTTTTACGACCACGGGCATTCTGTCAACCGGAAACATGGTATTACACAGGAAAGTCATGGGTGCGATAACGAATGTGGAAAATCTTGATATGTCGGCATGTGTAACCGCAAGGAGTGCCGCAAGCACACCGAGCGCCGAAAACACCATACCGTTAAGAAGCATAAGAAGAAAAAACCATCCGTTAACATTTATTGAAGTTCCAAAGATTAATGACAACAGAAGTATCAACACTCCCGTATACATTCCTCTTAATGCTCCGCCTAACATCTTCCCAAAAATATATGACGGTAAGGGTGTCGGAGAAATAAGCACCTGATCAAAAGAGCGTTCATAAAGACGTTGCGTGCTGAAGGACATACCGACGGATGTAAATCCGTTATTCATACCGGCCATTGCAACAAGGCCCGGTACAAGAAAGTCAATATACGGTCTGTCACCGGTATTTATCATGGCTCCGAGACCCCACCCCAGTGCTACCATATAAAGAAAGGGGGTTATTAGTGAAGCAACCGTTATTCTTTTCCATTCATGATGAAACTCAGCCCACATCTCCCAAAGTGCGGTCATCGTTCCCGTAAAAGCATTCGCTTTTCTAAAGTCTGATGATACTTCAGCTTCGTCACGTATTATTTTATCAAGAAGTTTTTTTTCTTTTACGGATGCATCCGTCATAACTCGTCTCCCAACTCGGTGCCCATCTTTTTTATAAATACATCTTCAAGTGTTGTTTCTCTTATTTTTGTTTTACCGGGGATATCTTTTGCATATTCATAGGCCTCTTCCTTAGTAAAGAAAAACTCGCTGTGTAATTTGCCGGATTCAAAAGTATCCACGGTATATTCTCCAAGGTCGGCAATCATCCTTTCGGGTGTATCTATTTTTGATACTTTCCCTTTGTTAATAAGAGCGACCCTGTCACATAAATTTTGCGCTTCTTCTATGTAGTGTGTGGTAAGAAGAATCGTTATGTTTTTTTGTTTTAACGAAATAAGTAAATCCCAGATCTTCCTTCTTGAATGCGGGTCCAGACCGACGGTCGGCTCATCAAGCACTATTATTCGGGGTTCAGTAAGAAGTGCCCTCGAAATCATAAGCTTTCTTTGCATACCGCCCGAAAGTCCCCTTGCCACACTCTTTTTTTTCTCGATAAGCCCGGTGAATTCCAAAATATCATCGGACTTTTCTTTTATCTGTTTCAGAGGCATTCCGTAAAGCCTTCCGGCAAGTTCCATAACCTCCGATACGGTCATATCTTTTCTAATGGAAACATGTTGCGTAACCAGAGAAAATTTACTTTTTATATCCGTCCTGGTACGACTCACCTTTTCACCGTCCACATACACGTTACCGGATGTGGGAAGTGCCAGGGTGGTTATAATGCTCATAAGGGTGGTTTTTCCTGCACCGTTAGGGCCAAGCATTCCGAAAGCCTCACCCTTTTCAATCTGCAGCGAAACGTTATCCAAAGCATATTGTGTCGACTTCGGATATTTTTTGCATATGTTTTCAATCCGAATCAAAGCCGTCTCCCTTTCTTTTTTAAACGAACGGATTCACATAACCGCATTCTTCAATTTTCGTTTTTACATCATAAACGTCTTTAATATAGTCAGCCGTTACAACTCCTTTTGTTGCACCCTGCGTAACTATATTTCCGTCTTTAATGAAAACAACGTGATCGGCATAGTGCAGTGCCATATTAAGATCATGAACAACCATGATTACGCTTTTACCGTCGTTATCAACTATTCCTCTTCCGAGATTCATAATCTCGAGCTCGTTTTTAATATCAAGATTACTGGTAGGTTCATCGAACAGGTACATCTCGCTCTCCTGCATGAGGGCTCTTGCCACAAGTACCTTTTGTCTTTGTCCTCCGGAAAGCTCTCCGTAGTTTTTATCCGACAAATCGGAAATATGCAGCTTCTCAAGCACGTCAGCGACAGCCCCTATGTCCTCATCCTTTACATTCCAACCGATATACTGCCTGCGCCCCAAAAGCACAAACTCCATAACGGTTCCCACAAGTCTTGCGTTGGAAAATTGCGGAACGTAACCTATCATTTTTGCCAGTTCATTTCTTGAATATTCGTTTATGGATTTGTCGTCAAAATAAATCTCTCCCGATGATGGAATATTTATTTTGTTTACGCATTTTGCAAGCGTTGTTTTTCCGCATCCGTTCGGACCGAGAATGGCCGTAAGCGTGCGTGACGGAAATTCACAGCTTACACCGTGTAAAATCTCCCTGCCTTTTTTTCCGTAGGAGAAACATAAATCTTTTATTTCTACTTTCATACGTTTTTATTCCTCCTAAGAACAAGGAACAGGTAGAACGGTACACCGACAAGAGATGTGATAATACCTACCGGAAGCTCGGCAGGAGCTATTACAACCTTTGCCAGAGTATCCGCCGCAAGGAGAAGCATTCCTCCAAACAGCGCCGATACGGGTATGCAATATCTGTAATCATTACCCACTATCATCCTTGTGATATGAGGAGCAACAAGACCGACAAATCCTATAACTCCGGTAAACGCAACGGTTACGCCCGTAAGAACGGTTGTCATTATAAATGTTATTGTCTGTATTCTTTTAAAGTTTACACCAAGGGCCGAAGCTTCTTCCCTTCCGAGTGCCATGACGTTTAAATCCCATGCAAGAATCAAAGACAAAATGAAGCATACCGCAAGTGTTCCTATCATTATATAGACTTCATACCACCTTGTGTTGGCGACGCTTCCCATCTGCCAATACACAAGGTCCGGGAGGTTATCGGTATTAGCCACATATTTAATAAGTGACACAAGCGATGAAAACAGATAACCTATCGCAACACCCGTAAGCACTAAGGTCTTAGTCGATTGCCCACCGAACTTCGCTATTATGAAAACCATCAGCATGGCTACTACCGAAAAAGCAAAAGCTAGCAACGGAGTAAGTATCGGTTGCAGTACAACAGCGGCCACTCCCGTGCACGATACAATCGCAATACACGCACCGAAAGACGCGGCATTGGAAATACCGAGCGTATATGGTGATACCAACGGGTTCTGGAATATACCCTGCATAAGCAGACCCGAAAGGGCCAGTGATGCTCCCGCTATCATGCCCGCTATTACCCTGGGAATTCTTATGTCGAGCGCTATATATTTTTCGGAAGATTCCAGCGTTTCATTTCCCGTAAAAAAATCACCAATAGCCTGAAATACTTTTCCGAGTCCCAGATCCGACCCTCCGACCGAAAGACCCCATATCAATATTCCTACAAGCCCGATAATCAGAAGTATGATAATCCTGACTTTCCTGCCTGTAATCTTTCTGTATTCGGAAACAATTTGTTCTTTGTTTTTCATTATTCAGGCTCTTCCTCTTATAATTTTTGATGGGTATATCTCCATGTACCCGTTAATTCAGTTCCCCAATATTTTTTGTAGAAGTTTTTCGTATATGTATCCACATTTATATCGGCAAACTTTTCAGGATATGCAACCTTCGCAACCATAAGCGGTGCAACTGCACATCCGAATGCCGTGGTACCAACGGAAGAATTAAGAATTATAATCTTCTCGTTTTTCACGGCCGAGAGATCTTTCCATCCCGGTCTTGCAACAATAGTGTTATACAAAGCGCTTGCAGCCGTATAATCATTTATGGTTTTACCGAGTATGAATTTGGTTCCCGATACCATCTTAACCATTACCTGAGGATTCTTTTGTAATATCCACTCGTCACTTATTGTCGGATATGTTCCTCCGCCTCCGGCTGTATATACGTTGGAGCAGCCTGCAAGTGCAATAATCTCGTCACCGCCTGAACCGCCTGCTACGGATGTATAGTCTGTATATCCTTCCCAGTAACATTTAAGCTTGGATACTGATTTCGTTCTGCTTTTAATCATATTCTGAATCTCAGAAACATCTTTCACATATTCTCTTGCAAGAGCTTCTCTTCCGAGGATTTTTCCAAGTCCGATGATTTCTTCATTTATCTCGCTCGGAATATAGAAGTTATAGCTTACTACCGTAATACCGGCTTTACGCACTTTTTCCATGGCTTCCTGACCGTAATTCGCATATGCGAAAACCACGTCAGGCTTTGCCTGTATTATTGCTTCTGCGTTTGGTTCATTCCATTTTCCGTATGTAGCCTTACCGCTAAGCTCAGGGAAATCCGCACTGCTTGCAAGGGACTCGGCAACACCCACTACCGTGTTTGCTCTTCCCATGATTTTAATCATTTCGTAAATACTTGAGTTAAATACAATACATGACTTAACTCCCGTATCTCCGTCATTTCTGTTAACGATGATTTCATTACCTGTTGAGTCATCTATTACTTCAGTGTCGTCATTTGTCGAAGTATCATTTTGCTTCTTTTTCGAGTTGTTATTTCCGCCCGATGATGATTTATTTCCGGATGGAGTGGTGTTATTATTTGTATTTGTATTTGTATTTCTGTATGTGTTTTGTGGTGACGAATTTTTATTACCTGTTGATGAATTTATAAGGCTGTCTCTTAAATTACCTCCCGATGCCGGTTCCGTCGAGGATGATGATGCCAAAAGGCTCCCTCTTAACACATCTCCTGCAGAAACAGATGAGCCATATGTTGTTGAAAGATCCGCAAGACTTGTTCCTGTAGATGTTCCGCTTTCAACCGTATTTTCCTCTTTGTTTTCCTCAAATGATATGTCGCCCATATAAGCAAGGGAGCCCTTGAAGTTGGATCCTGTCCAATACTTATTGAGGAAATCGTTAAGATAATCTGCCGGCTTAACATCCTTGAACTTATCAGGATATGCCACCTTGGCCATATATAACGGTGCCAATGCCGTTCCGAGAGGAGTGTTTGTAATTCTGTCGGAAAGAACAACTATCTTATTGTCTTTTACGGCTGATATGGAATCGAATTCATTTCTTTTCTTGATTTCTTCGACAAGATCTTCGGCACCCTTCAAATCATCCTTTTCAAGCGTAAGAACGTTTTTATCATAATCAGTTGTCTTTACGATAACTGCAGGATCCTGATCCTTTACGAATTTAGAATCCGTCTTTACTTCCGACTCCGCTTTATCTGCTGTTATGCTCCTTAAGCCTGCAACAGTAAGTAACTTATTCTCATTCGCACTTTTGTTTATTGAGGTATAATCATCATTTTTCTCCCAATAAACCTTAACGTCTTTTTCTCCTCCCTTTTTATCCTCTACCAACGCCTTGATGTTTTCCAAGTCGGCCACAAAGTCGCTTGCTTTGTCAAAGCTGTCAAACAAAAGACCGAGTTTACCTGTTTCTTCTATTGTTGTATCTGCATTATCCAGGTCAAAACATACAACATTAATGCCTGCATCCTTCAGCTTTGTATAATCACTCGTACCTGCAAAAGATACCGGTGCGATTACCGCGCCCGGGTTTGCGGCGATTATATTGTCGGTGTCGGGTTTTTCACTTGTTCCGTAGCTTTTCAGCGTTGAGGCTGATGCCGGATATTTTGTATCATCACTTTTTCCTTTAACAATATCTCCCTTTCCGATAGCCGTAAGCATATCGGTTGCGTTTTTATTAAGAGCTATAACGTTATCTGTTTTAAGCGGAATAACGAATTCATTTCCCGCTGAGTCCTTAACCGTTTCAACAACTTCCTCTGCAGATGACGTTGTCGCATCCGTTTCACTTGCAACTACTGCTTTTCCTGAATTTGCTCCGCTTACAAGAAATCCTACAAGAAATGCTACTGCAGCTGCAGCCGCGATGATTCCTGCAATCATTCCCTTAAAATAGTTTTTCCCTTCCCCTGCCATAATTATTTACCTCTTTCATATTACTTAAGCATTTTATGCATTTTCTCAAGGTGCTTCTTCATGCCTTCCAGTTCATCGATATCCTTAACGTCAATCGAACCTCCCTGGAAGCTTTCTCCATCTGTTCCGGAAGAATCCTCGAGTATTCCCTCTATCTCAAGATAGCTGTCTTCAAGTACTTCCTCCAAGCCATCGTCAGGTTGCCATAATCCTCTTTTATTAGCTTCTATCAGCCTCCTTTCAATTTCTTCAAGAGCCCATGGATTATTTTCTTTTAAAAATTCATAGTTTTCCCTGTTCTCTATATATGTACGTGTTATCTCGTCGAATACCCAGTCACCTACCGCATCCGTAGTAGCTTCCCAGCCGTATATACGGCCGATGTTTTTGCTGATGTCTCCGGCACCTTTGTAACCGTGTTTCTTCATCCCTTCTATCCATTTGGGATTGAAGATCTTCGACTGAACAACCCGGTTTATTTCTTCTGCCAGGGTTCTCACCTGAATGTTTCCTGATTCTCTGGAATCTCCGTAATACGCTTTTACGTCTTTACCGGATAATTCCTTTGCTGCAGCCGTCATTCCTCCCTGAGACCCGAAGTAACAGCAACATCCCAAAAGGTCATGCTCGTCACTCATTACTTTGTTATATGTGATATCCACTCCCTTAAGACTTCGTTGCAGTTCCTTATAGGCCTCTTTTCCGAATCCGTTTGAACCGTAAGAATATCCGTTAAAGAAAGTAAACACGTCCACCATTTCGGAACGGTCCTTCCATGCCGACGCATATACCTGAAGGGAAATTCCGTTAAGATATGTCCCCGGCTTAGCACCGAAGATTCTCGACATGGCACTTTCCTCATCCATACCGTCGCGGATATTCTCAAGCATGTGCTTTCTTACGTAGTTCTCATCCGGTGATTCATCCAGCTGTGCCACTGCTCTTACCGCTTTATCAAGAATTTCCATTCTGTCCGAAAAATTATCCCTTAATATTCCGGACATTTTTACGGAAATGTCTATTCGCGGTCTTTTGAGTTCCTCGAGCGGTATGATTTCAAAGTCCTTAACCTTACCGTTGCTTTGCCAATGCGGCTTTACTCCGATAAACCAGAAGAGCTGTGCCATACCTTCTCCGCCGCTCCAAAGGATATCGTTACTCATCCAATATATTCCGAATGTTTCGGGGTACCTTTTTTCTTCTTTCATGAATTTATCGATAACCGCATCCGCAAGCCGTTGCCCGACTACCCATGCGGCTTTTGTAGGTACCGTTGAAGGATCGAGAGTATACATGTTGCTTCCGGTAGGTATGACATCGTCTCTTCCTCTCGTGACGGCACCTCCGGGCCCCGGTCTTACAAAGCCTCCCGAACCCGCATCCAGAAGATTTTCTATCTCCGTGGATTCTTCAACACGGGAGTTTAACTCTCTTACTCTCTCACCGTATTCTTCCAAATCTTTAACGGCAGCTTCATTTTCGATTATGTAGTCGCCCGTTTCATCTATGAATGAATCAATGCTTTCATTTTCAAGAAGACGTTTTATAACCTCACGGCCGATCTTATCGATATCTTCAAGGACGGTTCCCGCCGTCTTTTTATATTTTTCGACGAATTTGTCCTGATTCTTTAACAGCTTTTCAAAATCAAGATTGTAAAGAGCGCATATCCTCTTTCTTAATCCCGGTTTTTCAAGTCCTTCGTATCTTAGAATCCCGTATAAAAGATCGATTCTTTTTTCACCGGAAGGAATCTCACCGAATATGTGCATACCGTCCTGAATCTGAGTGTTACGTATGGTTTCCAGTATCAGGTGCACTTCCGCTATCACTTCGTCAATATTATCGTGTGATATCTCGGTCCTTATCTGATCCTTTATGTTGCCGGCATTTATCATGTCCGTAATCAGATGTACGAACTGATGCGCCTGCGCGGGATCCGATATTTTCGCAACCTCATACTGTTCGATAAGCTGATCGAGATCTTCCAGTTCTTCATAAAGACCGCTTGTAACGAATACCGCCTGCATATAATCGACTATCGTGGCAAGAGCTCTTCGTTTTGCGATTGTACCCTCCGGAGGATTGTCGGCATTATACGCATATAGGAGAGGCATGTTCCCTCCGCATATATCCGGAAAGCATGAATCCGACAGTCCCGTTCCTTTACCGGGAAGGAATTCAAGGTTTCCGTGTGTTCCCACATGAACTATAAAGTCCGCTTTGTATATGTGTTCAAAATATCTGTAGGTTGCCAGATACTGATGTGTAGGCGGGCAGTGCGGATCGTGAAGTATCTTACAGACCGTTCCGTCACACCTGGCGCCGGCGCATCCTCTTTTTGGCTGAACACAGACAAGCGCATTCCCATATGAAACACCCGTAATCTGTATCTTATTGTCAAAAACCATTGCGGGAGGCACTCCGTCAATCTCTTCTCCGGGTGGATTCCCCCAGGTTTCAATCATTGACTGTCTTGCATCTTCAGGAAGCTCGTTAAAGTATTTCTCATATTCTTCCTTCGGCATGGAGTAAAGCGCTCCGCCCTTTTTTACAATCTCACCGACCGTTGTCCATCTGAAATCCGATATGGCTTTTCTTTCCATTATCGTATTTATGAGTTCATCGGAATTCTCCGGTATCCCCTCAAGGCTCCATCCTTTTTCCTTCATGAACTTGAGTATTCTTGCGACACTCTCAAGACTGTCGAGCTTCGAGCCGCCACCAACCGTAGCCTCAACGGATGCACACGGATTATTGTTCAGAATGAAAACGCATTTTTTATCTTTTTCGGGTTTCTTGGATAAATCAACCCATTTGATTACCCTGTTTACAAGCTTTTTAACTCTTGAATGAACCGGATATCTGTTTTCATCTTCCCCTTCGCCTTTTCCTCCGATAAAGATCGGCTCTATGTTTCCTTCAAGCTCAGGCAGGGCGATGCTCCATGCGACGTCTTTTATCGTTCCGTCCTTACTTTCTTCCCATTCCTCTATGGTCGTGTTATACGAACATATGGGTTTAAATACCGGACAATTTAATTCTTTAAGAAGGTCATTCGCATTACTGTCTGTTTTGCCGTTAATAAAGAATCCCGTCATTTTAATGAGCGCATCCACAATGGGTCTGCCATCCTCATCAAACATAAAATTCTTTATTGACCATGCGGCCCCCTTTGCTCCCAGGGACGGCTCCGGCCATGAATACGAATAAACCGGAAGCGCACTGTAACCTGCCTTTTCAATGAGCTTTATAATCTCTGATTCAACGCGTATGTCATCGTTAATCCTGCTTCCTCTTGAAACAAGAACACCTATTACGCCTTTTTCCGATTTTGGATGCTTATCAAAATATTCTTTTGCATTCTCATAAGTTATGTCGGAATCATCCGGATGAAAAATACCTTCCCAAGGTATGTCTTTGGGTTCATCGAAAGAAATCTCTTCATCACCCGCAAGATATGCCGTATAAAGCAAAAGATTCTTAAGATTATCATGACCGTTATACGTGTAATAATCATTACATTTCGCGGAATTCTCCAAGGTCTCTTCATCCCTGATATATTCCGTGGCGGTCTGACCCAGGTAAATCTTTTTAATATCCTTATCTTCGATGTATTTAAGGATGTCATCCCATATTCTGTCGCCGGATGATACATTCAAAAGAAGAATATCCGATGTATCAATGTCGCTGCACAGCTCATCGAAGCTTTCCTTTTCATCGTCAAGATTCTTGCCCGAATAAATCTTTACATCGACTTCATCCGACACCTCTTTGGCAATTCTTTTTAATCTGGACGCTGTTGTATGCCATACAATGGCCGTAACTTTTTTCATGACACATCAACCTCCTCCCCGTTTATGATTTTGCCGATAATACTGTCGTCGAACTCACGCATTTTCTCAAACGGCAGACTTCTCATTCTGTGAAGGTAAACGAGAGGCGCAATCTTTGCTATATCATCCCTGTCAACTTCGGTCTTGCCCTCAAATGCAGCATATGCTCTTGCGGCTTTCATAAGGGTAAGGTCACTTCTGTGACCTTCTATATCAAGACCTACCGAAACCTGAGCAATTGAAAGAAGTATGTCGTCGCTTACGGTTATGTCATTAAGACGCTGTCTTGCCGCCACAATTTTTTCGGCAAGTTCTTTTTCTGTTTCCTCAAATCTTTTAGCGAAGCTTTCGGGATCCGCATCATATTCATTTCTGTATTTTATGATCTTGACCCTGTCTTCAGGATTCTGAAGTGCGCTTATCCTTACGCTGAGCCCAAATCTGTCCAAAAGCTGGGGACGAAGCTCTCCCTCTTCGGGATTCATCGTTCCGACCAATATGAATGCTGCCGGATGTGAATAAGAAATACCTTCACGCTCAACCGTATTAACTCCCATGGCAGCCGAGTCCAAAAGAAGGTCCACGATATGATCGTCAAGGAGATTCACCTCGTCAACATAAAGAATTCCTCTGTTCGCATCTGCTAAAACTCCCGGCTCAAATTTCTTTTTACCGTTATGGATGGCTTCTTCAAGATCGAGTGTTCCAACCACACGGTCTTCCGTCGCAGAAACCGGCAAATCCGTTACGCGCATCGGAGCCTCTTCCGTCTCAAAGACGCCCCCGCTTTCATAAATCTGTCTGCAGTCCTCACACATGGTCGAATAGTCATCGGGATTACATCTGAACCTGCATCCCTTTACAATCTTTATCGGCGGTAAAAGTGCGGCCACGGATCTTACTGCCGTTGACTTTGCCGTCCCCTTTTCTCCAAATGCAAGAATTCCTCCTATCTTCGGATCGATAATATTTAATATTAAGCCAAGCTTCATATCCTCCTGACCTATGATAGCCGTAAACGGATACGGATTTATTCTTTTACTCATTGCACTTTCTCCCTTCTCACGATTTCTTCTATACGGTCGCTCTTTAATTCATCGAGCCTGTAGTATTTTGCATTCATGGCTTTGGCAAGCTTACCGGCTATGCCGAAGCTCATCATTGAATTATTCTCGATATCAATCACCATGGTATCCAGACGCTTTTCCTTTGATACCATCTCACCAATCTCGAGTAATTCCTCCGACGGCTTCTTGGAGCTGTCTATTGATAAGTTGCCTCTGCCGTCCGTAATAACTATCAGCATCGGCATAATGTCCGGATTCTGCCGAAGCTGATTCTCAATTACCCTTAAGCCCTTTTCTATGCCGGCATTAAGAGGAGTTTTCCCTCCCGTCTTAATATCTTCGAGTAATCGGTAACCTCTCTCGGTACTTCGCGTCGGCGGAAGCACCACCTGCGCCCCTTCACCGGAAAAGGTAACCATCCCGACCTTATCCCTTTTTACGTATGCATCCTTTAAAAGAGATAAAACGGCAGCCTTGGCCTCGGTCATTCTTCTTACCGCTCCCATTGAACCGCTGGCATCAACGACAAATATCAACAGATTTGATATTTTTTTCTGACGGACCTTTTCTCTTATGTCGGAATCTTTAATGGCTATTGCCATTCCGTTCTTTTGTCTTCTCGTCTGATGCGGTGCTGCCGCCCGTATGGTCGCATCTATCGCCAGGTCGTCATTTTTCCTCTTCTGCGTCGGATGAATGTATCTTCCCGATGTGGAATCGGTTTTTGTCTGAGTTCTTCGCCCGCTCCCTTTTCTTGTCTTCCGGTCTTTTTCGTGTGAAAAATCCATTACCGTAAAAGCTTCACCCGTCTCAAAGACCTTCGGTATGCTTTTAAATCTTCCCGAAGATTTATCATTGTCATTATCCGAATCCTGATTATCTTCCTCGGTTTCTTCGCTTTGATTTTCCCGATCCTCGTTTTGTTCCCGATCCGTATTGTCTTCATTATCATCGGGTTCCTGTTCTTCTTCGTGATCATGCTCGGGCTCTTCCTCTTCATGATCTTCCTGAGGCGGCTCACCCGGTCGCATCCTGTGCGGTAACACGAAGTATGCGGCTTCGTCTATATCTTCTTCGTTTATTTCCGTTCTTTCATGAAATGCGGCAATGGCCTTAACCGCTTCCTTCATAATCATGTCGGCCCTGTGACCTTCGGCTCCCGCCTCCAGCACCTTTTTAACGATAAGGGAAAGGATTTCTTCATCGGCATCTATCTCCTTCATTCTTTCCCTTGCTTCGCTTATGAGTTTTTTAAGATCTTCCGTCTGAGCTTCCCATTCATCAAACTTTTGTAAATCCCTATTGTCATAAGCGTCAATTGTTTTCATGATTTCAGTTCTGTCTGCCGGAGTATTCAAAACCTCCGCCTTTGCATAAAGACCGAAATAATCAACGATTCCTTTTCGAATCTGGTTCTTTTCGGAATTCATGGTTCCGATCATTATGAAATTGCACGGATTCCTGTCTGATATACCGTCCCTTTCAAGGATTAACTCACCTGTCGATAAGACATTTATCAGAATGTCCGATATGTTATCCGTAAGCAGATCAACATCATCAATGAAAAGAATCCCTCCGTCCGCTCTTTCCAGGACTCCTTTTTCCTTACAGACCTCTCCGGATTCAAAAGTCTTTTCAAGATCGATTGATCCCGTAAGCCTGTCCTCCGAAATGTTTAACGGAAGCTTTACAAAATCCCTGTCGGCAATATCCTTAACCGACTCTGCAAGCATTGACTTTGCAGTACCTCCCGGCCCGTCAATAAGCACTCCGCCTATTTTGGGATTAATAAGGTTTAAAATTATTGCCTCTTTTATATCGTTTTGCTTTACTATTGCGCAAAAAGGAAAACCTGCTTTTTTCATCATGTTCTCCGCCTTCCCGAATTTATGATTTTCTTTATTTAGAAAACTATCATCATATAAAAAGCGAAATAACCCCGTATAGGGGTTGTCAGATTTTCCTTTTTGGAAAATCAGTTATTCAACTTTGACTTTGCAAACTCAATAAATTCAGATGTCTTTTCCGACATGTCAATATTATTTCTCATAATGTATCCGAAGTGTGTCGTTTCTTCCTCTTCCACAATCGGAATTCTGCAAATGTTTTCTCTCTCAGCGTATTCGTTAAACACATCACTTCCGATGTAGGCGAGTTCGTTGTTACGCATCAAAACGTTAATTGCTGTCGACAAAGACGACGTCTGCATTCTTATCTGCGGCTGTGAATAAATATTCCTGAATGTACATTTCATAAAATCGGTTTTAAAAAAATCCCTTCCGGTTATTTTGATCAGCTCCGTTTTTTCAACTTTTGTTATTTCAATTTGTTTTTCTTTTGCTAAAGGATGGCGCGTATTTACAAATAAATATTTACGCGTATTACACAACGGAGTGAAATCAAGAGCGTATTTGGCAAGACGCGTTTCAACCGCAGTTAATCTTCTTTTTTCAAAATATGCAAAACCGATGTCGGCACGGCGCACATGTAAAATCCTGCACATTTCTTCTATCGAGAGATTTGAAAAATTAAAATGGTAATTTTTTTTATCTTCCCCGGACATATATTCAATAAACAGATTATCCATTTCCACATCCGGAAGCCCTATAACCGCAAAACTTTTTTTACCGTTTTTTTCTTTGATGAGTTCCAGCTCATCCACATCCTGTATAATCTTATTTGCAATGTTGTAGACTTTTATTCCTTCGCTCGTCAAAACAACGCCGTTTTTCTTTCTTTCAAACAGTACGTATCCTACATCTTCCTCTATTGCTTTGACGAGCTTGCTGATTTGAGAGACAGACGTATACATCCATTCTGCAGCTTCACTGAAGCTTCCGGCATCCGCCACCGCAACAAAGCTCTGTATTTGTTTTATATTCATCGCCGGCCGACCTTTCTTTGTTTTTATAAATGTGAGTATATATAAACATGTTATATAATTAATCCCCTATAGGGGGTTAATTTTTTAAATTAAAAAAAGAGTACCCTTGGATGGGCACCCTTGGTAGAAGGCACAGATTTAAGGCAGATATGCAGCAAACTGCCTTTAGTCTATTTAAATCAGCAAATATTCTTTATACTTTCACAATAAGTTAAAAAGGAGAGAAAGTAGACCCACATAACATTGAGCATGTAGAGCTAATTTAAATCGCCCAATATTATGTGGGCAAAGAGAATATAACAATTATCTTTTCGGTGTGTAAGCCCCCTGGGGGGAAAAATATTTTTTATCCCCCTCATGGGCTTACAACACTTTTTTTAAAATGATAATATTCATGACGTCCATAGAGCGGGAAACTAAGGTTAACTATTTCTTCTTCATAACCCGTCTCCACTTTCCGCTTTCTTGGACAACCACTCACGAAAGAGGAGCAGGTCCGGATCCCTGTTCCTCATTTTTATTTTAAAAAACCACATTGATATCTACCCTCTTTTCCGAACACCCGGGGAATGGGGTATTTTTAGATTGTCATTATCTCCTGTGAGCCGGTTCTTTGCGGCTGCTTTTCCGGAGCTTCTCACCCGGCAGGTTTTT
>CAJOLA010000008.1 GCA_905235275.1 uncultured Lachnospiraceae bacterium | reverse complement strand
CTCTGCTGTCACCTTTGGCTCTGCCACAGGTTTTGCTTTCGCCTTCGGTTTTAATATCGTATCCGTTTCAGGCAGCACTACCGGTACGGGCTCCACAACCTCTTTAGGCGGTACTAAATTTTCAGACTCTGCCACAGGCTTGGCCGGGGTCTTCTTCTTAGCCGCCGGCGCAGGCTTCGCCCCTGACTCCTCTTTTACGGGAGCCGCTTTCTTTGGCGGTATGGCCGGATTTGGATGAGTATCCGACTTAAGTATCGTCTTAGACGCCTTTTTTGCCTTCTTCTTAGGCACCTGAGCCTCAGGTATAAGTTCCTTTATCTCCTCTTCAGACGGCTGATATATTGGCACCACCGGAAGCTCATCATCGGTGTTTTTTTCCTGAATTGCCTTAACGGCTGCTATTATGTCTTCTCTGTTCTTCACACTCATTACTTCCGAATCTCTCTTTTTAAATATATATTATAACTTAGCAACTACATCTTGTGTACCCTTTTTAAATACATATGATCCGAGTAAATAAAATCCAACCGCATAACAGGCGAGTGTTAACCACATAATGCCATTCGGACACGTTGCACCTATCACACAATTTCTTGCCATGGTAATGGATATATAGATGGGATTCACATTTATTATTGCCTGTACCGCCGGCGCCAGCCTGTCAGCGGAATAAAAGATGGCGCTTCCGTACATGAACAGCACCATGAGAATCCTGTAAAAGTACTGAATATCCGCAAAATAAACGTTTATTACCGCAAGAATCTTCCCTATACCATATATCAGAACCAGTGATAAAGCGATATCGGGTATCACAAGCAGCATACACGGATTAGGCGGTACCTGAAAAATGATAAGAAGAATCACATATCCGATAAGTGAATAAAGCATGTGAATAAAAGCCACATACACCTTCTCTATAATGAATACGTTCATCGGTATTCTGGTTCTTATCAGGAAGCGCTTGTTTCCAACCAAAGCCTTCATGGCTCCCGTGGTTCCGGAATTATACAATGAATAAATAATCGTTCCCGTAAGAACATATATACGATAATTCGGAATACTGTTCTCAAAGATGGCAGAAAAAACGAGAACCATGGTTATCATGTGTATAAAGGGATTAATGACATTCCAAATCTGTCCCAGAAACTTGGAAGAGTTGCCTCTGGTTACATCTCTTCGTGCCAGCTGTCTTATAACGAATATATATTGTCGTGTATTTTTATCAGCCATTATAATTTCTCCATGACTTTGTTTTCTTTGTATCTAAAAATCAGACTTCCAAAGATAAACATTCCTACGGACCAAAGTATCATCTGCACCAGATAATGCATATCCGGCACCCTTGCATAAAGAACACTGTCTCTTGCCACCTTGATGAATACGTAAAAAGGATTAAATGATATAAAGGTCTGAACTCCCGGTGCCATCGTATCGACGTTGTAGAAAAGTCCCGACAGGAATCTTATAACCATAATCGCTGTTCCGTATATGTTCTTGGCGTCCTGCATAAACACATCCCATATGGAAAGGGCATATGACAGACCGATCAGGAAAAGCGTGGCAAAAAAGATATCTATCGGAAACAATATCGCCATCCATTCGATTCTTATCTGAAAGATGATAAGTACCACAACATACGATATGCACGATAACAGGAAATTCACAAGAGCCGTATAATCCCTCGACAAAACGAATATCTGTCTCGGCCATTTGGTCTTAAGCATAAGATTCCTGTTATCCTTAAGCGCTGTCATCGCGGTAGATGAACCGGTTGCAAGAAGAGAAAAGATTATGTTTCCCGTAAGATAGTATGCCGGATAATTCTCTATGCCTTTACTTAAAAAAAAGGAGAATACAAAAGTAACCACCGCCATATACAGCAGTGGATTAAGTACGCTCCATAAAACCCCGAGTACGCTTCGGGCATATTTTCTTTTTATTTCTCTTCTGGTAAGCTCCCTTATTACATGAAAATACTGACCGGAGCTTTCACTGTTACTCTCAACCATTTTTCTCTCTCAAACATTCACACATCGGTACGGTCAAACGACTTCATCTTGGCATACGGCCAACGAATAACCTTAAAATCATTGGCCCTGTTATATCTTGACCTGAGCTCCTTCACCTGCTGCAGATACTGCATCGTGGCATCCTTGGAAAGCTTGGACTCACCCGACTGCCTCTCGGAAAATCTGTACGGTATCTCCACCAGTATATCAAAATTTCCCATGGCAATCACCTCTATCATGATCTTCCAGCCGATCGGCCTAAGCTCAACGCCTTCTATCACCTGTCTTTTTATCATGAAAAGACCGCTTGTCGGGTCGGAAAGCTTGGCAAGAGGCGGTAAGATCTTTTGTCCGATCTTCCTTGCCGTCCACGATACCGCCTTCCTGTAGGAATTAAGGCCCCCGTCGGAGCCTCCCGGCAGGAATCTGCTGGGAACACATACGTCAGCACCCTCTTCCAATGCGTGGTACATATATTTAAGTGTAATCGGCGGATGCTGAAGATCCGCATCTATACATGCGAGATAATCTCCTTTTGCTTCTCTGAATCCCAGAAGAACGGCGGTCGCAAGACCTTTCTCGTTCTCCCTGTGGATGAGTCGCACGCCGGGGAAATCCTCCGATACCTCCCGGATTATCTCCGGCGTATTATCAGTACTGTCATCGACAAATACTATCTCATATTCTATGCCTTTTAGGGCTTTATCAATCTGAGTTACCAGATTCCTGACATTGCCGCCTTCGTTAAAGGACGGAACCACAACTGAAAGCATATCGTCTCCTTCCATATGCCTTATTATAATGAATTAAGATAATCAAGCGCTGCATTAAGCTGAACGTCTTCCGTATCATCTTCCGTCAATTCAACCGTCTTATTCGGTTCTATACCTTTTTCGTGCCAGGTCTCGCCCTTAGGTGAGTACATGCAGGCATCGGTATATTTGATGGCGCTTCCGTCGCTTAATACCTTGACCCTCTGGGTTATACCCTTACCGAAGGTTTTGGTTCCGATAATCTCGCCGGCATTATAGTCCTTAACTGCCGCCGTAACTATCTCTGATGCGCTCGCCGTATACTGATTTACAAGAACGACATAGGGGATTCCCGGCTTTTCCTGTCCTATCCCCTTGAATATGCTTACGCTTCCGTCCTTAAATCTCATCTCTCCGTAATTATCCTCGGCCACGATGATATCAAGTACTCCGAGAGCAGATGTTACCACCCCGCCCGTGTTATTACGAAGATCTATGATAAGTCTTTGTGCATTATCCTTTTTTAAGGAATTAAATTCTTCTTGGAACTGAGCATCAGTCTTATTGGTAAATTCACTGATATATAAATAACCCGTCTTACCGTCGTTAAGCATTGTCGATTTGACGGATGTCTCATCAAGCTTTACCCTCTCAATGTCGAATTCGAGAATCTCACCCTCTCTTTTAACCTTAACATGAGCTTTTGTTCCTTCTTCTCCGCGAAGATACCCTACAGCGGTGTCCGTATCGAGCCCGGCCAGTTCCTGACCGTCAGCTTCAATGATTATATCACCTTCTTTTAAGCCGGCCTTTTCTGCCGGTGAATCAGTTGAAAATCCGAAGACCGCTAAGCCCTCTCCTTCAAACTCACGACAACGGACACCTATTCCAAAAAAAGATTCGCCCTCTATGGAAGCTGAAAGCTCCTTATACTCATCTTTAGTATAATATACCGAATACTGATCTCCGTATGAGCTGACATATGCCTTGCATACTGCGTCTTCGGCGGCCTTTTTATCCACTTCTCCGAAATAAAAGTCTGACATTATGCCTTCTATCTCTTTTAACTTGGCATCCGTATTAACATTTCCCGAACCTCCTGCAGCTGCGGATTCTTCCGTCTTATCCTTATCAAAGGCGTTCTTATTGAACGTAAAGACACCGAACTTCACAAGCAAAAGCATGGTAACTATACCCAGACCGAGGGTTACGAGAACACCTGCCGTTACGCTGAGTATAACCGTCTTTTGCATCTTACGCTGAAGCTCTATGGCTTTCTTTTGTTCTTCCGTCAGCTCGGTAGGCGACTGAATATTGTCAAAATCCAATTTATACCTCTTTTCCGTACATTATACGTTTGAATGTTTTCTGAGAGCGAAGAAACTTCCCAATGCTCCGATGGCAATTCCAAGTACCAATGATATCGGAATAAGTATTACGAATACATTTCCGACCGGAAGGAAGTCAAAGATTCCGCGAAGCATGGTGAATCTTCCGAGTATGTAATCACAAATCTGTCCGTAAAGGAAGAATAATACCACGAGCGGTATCGCCGATCCTATAAGACCGATTACAATACCTTCCACGAAGAAAGGCGCATTTACAAATGAGTCCGTCGCACCGACGTACTTCATGATGGATATCTCATCCTTACGTACCGTAATACCGAGTACGATGGTATTCGTGATAAGGAATATAGCTACCGCAAGAAGTATGATGATGACGGCAGCGCCGACATATCCCACAAGTCTTGCACCCGCAGCCAGGTTCTTGGCTACTTCGTTGTTTCTGTTTACCTGTCTTACTCCGTCTATGCTCTCAATGTAAGTAACAAGCCCTTCCTGGGCTGCCGCTTCCGTTAAGTATACGGAATATGACCCTGAGTTGGCAAGAGGGTTATCATCCTTAAAACCTTCAGCCAGATACTCTTTTCCTTCAAAATACTGTCCCTGGAAATCGGTCCAGGCCTGTTCGGGCGAGGTGTACTCTATCCTGTCGACCTCCGCCCTTGCCTGAATCTCATTTCCTATCTCTTTTACGCGCTCCTCTGAGGCATCCTCATCGAAAAATACCGTAACGGCTATCTGCTTCTCGGCGTTATCCATCATATACTGGAAGTTGGTTACCATTGAAAAGAATATTCCGAAAAGGAATATGCAGGCCGCTATCGTTGCTATTGAGGCTATAGAGAAGGTTCTGTTACGATGAATATTCTTAAAACCCTGTCTTATCTGATAACCTGCTGAATTAATCTTCATATACTAAACCACCCTTTGCCATATCACTTATTATCTTACCTTCACTCATGGTAATGGTTCTCTGGTTCATCTGCTGCACGATATCCAGGTTGTGAGTAACAACAAGTACCGTGGTTCCCTGATCGTTTGCAATCTTAAGGAGCTTCATAATCTCCTCGCTCGTCACGATGTCAAGGTTACCCGTCGGCTCGTCGCAAAGCAGAATGTCCGGCGAATTCACCAGCGCTCTTGCAATCGCCACACGCTGCTGCTCACCACCCGAGAGTTCCTTCGGGTTGGACTTGTACTTATCAAGAAGTCCCACCATGGAGAGCATCTTGAGGACGTTTTTCTTAATCTCATCTGAAGGAACCTCTATAACCTTCTGTGCGAAAGCTATGTTCTCATATACGGATCGGTCCTCCAAAAGTCTGAAGTCCTGGAACACGACGCCTATCTTTCTTCTTATATAGGGAAGTGTTCTTCTGGTCGCTTCATTTAAGCATTCTCCGTTAACGTAAATCGTTCCCGTGGTAGGGTCAAGCTCCTTTAAGAGAAGCTTCATAAGAGTAGATTTACCGGAACCCGACTTACCTACGACGAAGACAAAATCCCCTTTTTCAACATGTAAGCTAACATTACTTAATCCGACAATATCCTTGGAATAAGTCATGCTTACATTTTCCATCCTAATCATAAAAACCTCCGAAAAGTCCTATACGGACTTCTTTTTTTCTTCCATGTATTTCTTATATACCATAACCGATACTTTAAATGTTATGGCATCATCGAGCTTCTTTACGTCAAGTCCAACCATCTTCTGAAGCTTGTTCAATCTGTAAATAAGCGTATTCCTGTGAATAAAAAGCTTTCTTGCAGTCTCCGAAATATTAAGAGAATTTTCAAAAAAGACATTTACGGTATTAAATGTCTCCTCATCAATCTTCTCTATTGCGCTTTTATCGAAATGCTCCTTAAGGAACATCTCACACAAATCGTTCGGGCAATTAATTATTAGACGCCCGAGTCCGAGTCTGTCGTAAGATATCACCTGTCTGTCCGGATAAAATGTCTCGCATACCTCTACTGCCGTTACCGCCTCACGGTAGGCCTCGGGAAGCTCGCCGATGGTATCAACGGGCCTTCCGAATCCTATGTGATAAGCCATCTGCTTATCTTTGTTCAGCTCATTGAAAATCTCTCTTGCTTCTTTTTCGAAGTCATTCTCAATGGCAGATGTCACGATAACGATGCGACCGTGCTCAACCGACACGACATAGAAATCGTCGTACCTTTCGACCATGCCCTTAATGGCGTCCTTCACCTCCGAGGCATAGTCGTCCCCGGCAACAATAATACAGACGTCACGCCTGAGGTTGGGCTCAAGCCCCACCGCTCTGGCGTCACTGTCGATATTCGTAGGAAGTATCTTACCTAAAAGAAGATTATTGATATAGTCGCTTACCACGGTGCCTCTGTCGTAGGCCTCGTAGAGCTGACATATCTGCAATGCGGCAAGGCTTGCAACCTTCGCCTTATCATCGCCTCTTCCCTCAAGCGTTACAACGCCGGTAAGATGACCTCCGTTATACTTAATCTTCACAAAACATCTCTCTTCATCTTCAAGTACATCCTGACCGGACGCAAGAAATGAAACAATGTCATTAAGACATGCCACATCCGGCGTAAATGTTCCGGCTATGGTAGCCCCGGTCTCGTCTGATACGCAAAGATCAAAAGACGTAATTTTCTTTATTCCTCTTATGGCTTCAGCTAATACTTCTTTGGAAATCAATATCTTCTCCTTAACTGTAAGTTGTACGCCTGTTAAAAGCCTGTACCATTCTATAGCATTTTGCATAAAAAAAAAAGGGTAAATATCCCTTTTTATAATTTTTTTAATAATTGCAACACATTTATGTAACATTTATGTAATATTTAATTTCGTTTCCTGCTCGCCCGGGATGATCTTCTTTTCCTTGTAAAGCTGCCCCACAGCACGCTTAAAAGCTGCTTTACTCATGTGGAACTTTTTCTTGATGGCGTCGGCGTCACTCTTGTCTCCGTACGGAATGGTACCGCCCGCCTCTTCCAATGCGTCAAGAATTGTCTGAGCGTCCGTATCCATCTGAATATGGGATTTATGTGTGAGACTAATCATATATTTTCCGTCATCTCGCACAAGGCTCACTCTTCCGCAAATCTTATCGCCGAGACTTACCCTGTCATGAATCTCCCTGATGGGAATCATGCCGAAGTATTTGTCATCTATTGCGACAAATACGCCAAGCTCGGGATTTATCTGAATCACGGTGCCCTCCACGGCGCTGTCTTTTAAGTACTCGCCGCCGGGCATCAGGTTGTTATAGATGCGCATGCTGGCCGCAGGACGCCCGGACTTATCTACATAAAGAAATACCGGAATCTTATCTCCCGCGGAGAGTCTCTCTGATTCGTTCGTTGCCGGGTTAAATGTCACAGGCTCCGTCTGCTCCCTGAAAGGAAGGAGAAGGTCCTTATCAAGCCCCCAGTTTAAGAATGCACCTATCGGAGTTATCTGGTTAACCTCAAGGACTGCCGGGGCCTCCTTTGTGATGAGGGGCTCCTTTACCGTCGCTATGGGGCGGTCCGATGAGTCGGTGTAGATGAAGACTCTTAAGGTATCACCTTCTTTTGCACCTGCGGGGACTTCTTTTCCCGGAAGCAGAACCTCCGAGTCGTCGCCTGCTTTATCGCCTTCGGAAAGGTAGGCTCCGTTTTTTGTAAATCTTGTTATTTTTAAATTATGAAATTCGCAAAGTTGCATTGACACGATTCTCCCGGTAGTATATAATACTGCATGTTGCTGTTAAGCAAGTGTTGGGCTTTCGCCAAGCGGTAAGGCACTGGATTCTGATTCCAGCATTCGGGGGTTCGAATCCCTCAAGCCCAGTTATAGACGCCGTAGTTTTCACGGCGTCTTTTTTTGTGCTTTTATGGTGCTTTATAAATTCAGATCAGATATAAAATCAGAAACAGATGTGAAAAACAAAAAGGTTTATGCTTTCTTGAACGGAGATGAAGGGATTCGAACCCTTGTGACGGTTGCCCGTCAAACGCATTTCGAGTGCGCCCCGTTATGACCACTTCGGTACATCTCCAAAAATTGGGCGTTGGCAAATCACCAACCACTTTCCGTAAGAGTTTCACGCAGTGAAACTCTCAACTGAATGCGCAGCATTCAGTTTGCCACCACCCAATTTTGTAGTTTGCTTCGCGAACTGTTTAGCGATAATTTATGCTTAGTTATTTTATAAGATTTACGCGCCGCCGACAACTATGTAGTTCGCTTGCAAACTACCCTGCGGCCATCTACGTTGTGAAAAACGATAGAATTTACGCTGATGTTGAATTTTTAGTTTATATTCTATCCATACACTTTGAATAGGTTGTCTAAAAAATTAGATGGCGTATAACCAACCACTTTCCCCGAGAGTTTCACGCAGTGAAACTCTCAACTGAATGCAACTGAATGCGCAGCATTAAGTTTGCATTCAGTTTTTCCCCAGCTCGCGCTCGGCGGCATCAAGCGCAGACTCGATTACTTTGTCCATGTCGTAGTACTTGTACTCGCCGAGTCTTCCGCCGAATACGACATTTTTTTCCGCATCGGCAAGCTTCTTGTACTCCTCGTAGAGCTTGCCGTTCTTCTCGTCATTTACCGGGTAGTACGGCTCGTCGCCCTTCTTCCACTCGGAGGAATACTCGCGGCTGATGACGGTCTTTGGCTGGTCGCCGAATTCGAAGAATTTGTGCTCGATGATTCGTGTCCACGGGGTCTTGGCGTCGGTGTAGTTGACCGCCGCATTTCCCTGGAAGTTATCCGTATCAAGCACTTCCGTCTCGAATCGAACGGAACGATACTCGAGGGTTCCGAGCTTATAGTCGAAGTAAGCATCTATCGGACCTGTGTAGATGACTTTATTCGCCTGTACGTCCGGGTCGTCCTTCACATCAAAGTAGTCGATGCCGGTACGCACCTCGATGCCCTTTAACATGTTCTCAACCATCTTCGTGTAGCCGCCCATCGGGATGCCCTGGTAGGCTGCGTTAAAGTAGTTGTTGTCAAACGAATATCTTACCGGAAGTCTCTTTATGATAAAGGCCGGAAGCTCATTACAGGGACGTCCCCACTGCTTCTCCGTATATCCCTTGATGAGCTTTTCGTAAATATCCGTACCAACGAGGCTTATTGCCTGCTCCTCAAGGTTTTTAGGCTCCGTGATGCCTGCGGCCTTTCTTTGCTCTTCTATCTTTTGCTCGGCCTCCTGCGGTGTTACCACGCCCCACATCTTGTTAAACGTGTACATGTTAAACGGCAGGCTGTAGAGTTCGCCGTTGTAGTTAGCCACGGGGGAATTTGTGAATCTGTTGAATTCGGCAAATTCATTTACATAGTCCCAAACCCTGCGGTTGTTCGTGTGAAAGATATGTGCGCCGTACTCGTGCACGTTGATTCCTTCCACTTCCTTCGTGTAGACATTTCCCGCAATGTGGTCTCTCTTGTCGATAACAAGAACCTTCTTTCCTTTGTCGGTCGCTTCACGCGCAAAGACGGCGCCAAAAAGCCCCGCCCCTACAATTAAATAATCGTACATTAATTACATTCTCCTATATCAATATGCCGGGTCGATGTCGGATTATAATCCATTCATCCGAAAAACCCCGTGCATCCATACTCTCATGTTAATCTGCCAGGTCGATGGTAGGATTATAAAAGAATCCCATCAGCGTACCCTTCATAAGCATCCAAAGTCTTTTGAATCTGTGACCGTCGCTTTTGAATAAAATGCGCATTATATGCAGATTGATTCTCATCAGCCAGTACACAATGCCCTTCGTTCCTTCACGTCTGAAAATATAAAACTCGTTACGGTATGCGTATACGTAATATTTCATCCTGTCCATGGAATCCCTGGAAATATCAGAGCCCCCGTTATGAGCACAGTTATGAAGAACTACGCTGTCCTTTACGTAATAGCACGGATATTTCCTAGAGATTCTTCTCGTATATTCAAGGTCGTCGCCCCATATGAAGAATTCACCGATCGGGAGCGCAAGCTCTTTTATAACCGATGCCTTTATGAAGCATGATACGAAGGATGCGTATTGAACCCTCTGAAGGTCTCTGCCCCAATCCTTTAACTTATGGGTGAGGCTGCACTTTTGAATGTTCATTCTGCACGGTGTTTTGTCTTTCCAGATTACTTTGCTGGAAAGAAAGCCGTATCTGCCCTTCAAGGTGTTATGCGCCTTCTTTAATGCATTAAGCGAGCCTTTGCCGGGAATGCAGTCGTCGTCCATAAGCCACAGATATTCGTAGCCCAGTTCAATCGCATGCTTAACGCCATGTTCAAAACCGCCGGCACCGCCAAGGTTTCTTCCAAGGTTAAGGTAATGGATTCTGCCGTCCTCAACCATCGGCGCAAGCGCTTCTTTTGTCCCGTCATCGCTGAAATTATCTACCACCAGAATATCGGGACTTCCCCCTTTAAGGGAAGAGAAACTCTCAAGACATTTAAGAAGCTTTTCTTTTCTGTTGTAAGTTACTACTATCGCTACTATGTTACTGTTCATGGCCACTCTCCATATCAGTCAATGGGATATATCCACCCTTGCGGCGCTTCAATGTCGCCAAGCTGAATTCCCGTCAGTGTATCGCGAAGCTTCCCGCAAATCTCACCCATGGATTCCATACCGCTTTCAAAACAAATCTCACGTCCGTGGTCATTAATCTTACCTACCGGGGAAATGACCGCTGCCGTTCCGCAGAGACCGCATTCCGCAAAGTCTCCTACTTCGCTAAGGAGTACTTCTCTCTCGATAACCTCGAGACCGAGATATTCCTTGGCTACGTGGAGTAAGGATCTCTTGGTGATGGATGGCAGTATGCTGTCGGACTTCGGAGTTACTATCTTCTTATCCTTCGTTACGAAGATGAAGTTCGCACCTCCCGTCTCTTCGACTTTGGTTCTTGTCGATGCATCCAGATACATGTTCTCGGCAAATCCTTCTTCATGCGCCATAACTATCGGATGAAGGCTCATCGCATAGTTAAGTCCGGCTTTTATGTTACCCGTTCCTCTCGGTGCGGCTCTGTCGAAGTCCGAAACCTTAATGGTAAGAGGCTTTACGCCACCCTTAAAGTATGGTCCGACGGGAGTCGTAAAGATTCTGAACTGATATTCATCAGCGGGCTTAACGCCGATAACGGCATTCGACCCGAACATGTACGGTCTTACGTAGAGGGTAGCTCCCGAGCCGTATGGCGGAACCCATTCCTCATTGGCCTTAACCGTCTTAAGGACTGCTTCGATAAACCGATCTTTAGGAAATACCGGCATCTCCAGGCGCCTTGCGGAATCCTCGAGACGCTCTCCGTTAAGGTCCGGGCGGAATGTAACGATTCGTCCGTCCTTTGTCGTATATGCTTTTAATCCCTCAAAAACAGTCTGGGCATACTGCAGAACGCACGCGCATTCGTTGAGGACAATATTCTCGTCGTCGGTCAGGCGGCCTTCGTCCCATTTGCCGTCCTTAAAATCGGACACATACCTTTTGTCCGTCTTAATATATCCGAAACCGAGATTCCCCCAGTCAATATCTTTCTTATTCATCATTCTGCCTCCGTAACGGGATTCATATTACAATCCTGTATTATAGCATACAACTGTTAATTTTGGGAGTGGTAACAGTCAAATCAAACCGGGTCATGAATAATACGGTCTGACCTCGCAAATTCACAACCCGGTTTAAAAAATCAAATGTGTATTGGAACTAATCAATCGTCAAAATTAATCTTCTCGTACTCGTAGTTATCCGTGGTAAGGTCATCCCACTTCGTCTCGGACTGAGCGCAGATAACTTCCCATGAATCTCTCTCGGGCTGGCTGTTGGAGTGGCTTCTGTAATACTCCTCATCCTGAGCCGCAAACTTTGCTTCCTCTAAAGAATCATACTTCTCGCAATTCTTAATGGATCCGTCATTTACATTCTTACGAAAAACATAATAAAACATCTTTTGTTCCTCCATACATATTAAATAATCTTTTATATTATAGCATAAATTAATAAGCTTTTCCCCAGTATACCAATTTTTTTGCGGGTTTTCCGCAACATACGCATACGTCGGAGATTTTTTCCTGTTCAAAAGGCATACACCTTGATGTGGCGGTGGTTTCTTCTTTTATCTTATCCTCGCAGGCAACGTCCTCGCACCACATGGCTTTCACAAATCCCGGCTTATTCTCGATGATGTCCTTGAACTCATCATAGTCATGAGCCTCGAATGTGTTCGTGTCACGGTGCTTCTTGGCCTTCTCGAACATATCCTTCTGGATGGTATCAAGAAGCTTCTTAACCTCGCTTGCGATTCCGTTAAGGCCGCTCTTGATCTTCTCCCTCGTGTCACGTCTTACGAGCACGCAGGCATTCTCTTCCAAGTCTCTCGGTCCTATCTCGATACGAACCGGGATTCCGCGCATCTCGGCTTCCGAGAACTTCCAGCCCGGGCTCTTGTCGGAATCATCCGTCTTTACGGAAATGCCCGCCTCTCTTAATGATTCTTCAACCTCGCGGCACTTCTCAAGCACGCCTTCCTTCTTTTGCTGAATCGGAACTATGCATACCTGAAGCGGTGCGATTCTCGGTGGAAGGACAAGGCCTTCGTTATCGCCGTGAACCATGATGATGGCGCCTATCATACGTGTCGTAACGCCCCATGACGTCTGGTGTACATACTGAAGGTTGTTATCGTTATCGGTGTACTGGATGCCGAATGCTCTCGCAAATCCGTCGCCGAAGTTATGGCTCGTTCCGCTCTGAAGGGCCTTTCCGTCGTGCATGAGAGACTCGATGGTATAGGTCGCCTCAGCTCCCGCAAACTTCTCCTTCTCGGTCTTCTGACCTCTGATAACGGGGATTGCAAGAACCTCCTCGGCAAAGTCCGCATAGAGATTAAGCATCTGAAGCGTTCTTTCCTGTGCCTCCTCGTGAGTGGCGTGAGCCGTATGACCTTCCTGCCAGAGGAATTCTCTTGAACGAAGGAACGGACGCGTCTCCTTCTCCCATCTTACTACGGAGCACCACTGGTTATAGACCTTAGGAAGGTCTCTGTAAGACTCTATCTCCTTGCTGTAGAAATCGCAAAACAGTGTCTCTGAGGTCGGGCGCACGCAAAGGTTCTCAGCCAACGGCTCAAGTCCTCCCTTTGTAACCCATGCCACCTCGGGAGCAAAGCCCTCTACGTGGTCCTTTTCCTTTTCGAGGAGACTCTCAGGGATCATAAGCGGCATGTAGACATTCTCCACTCCCGTCTCCTTGAACTTCTTATCAAGCTGCTTCTGGATGGATTCCCAGATGGCATATCCGGCAGGCTTAAGTATCATAAAGCCCTTCACTGAAGAATATGCCATAAGCTCGGCTTTCTTAACGATGTCCGTATACCACTGGGCAAAATCCTCTTCCATGGATGTGATAGCTTCTACCAGTTTTTTATCTCCCGCCATTTCTTTTTCCCCTTACCTTTTGAATTATTTTCCTGAATGTGTGTTTTGGAATAATCTTTGTATTTTTGTTCCGCAATCGGGTATCTGTAAATCTCGTCCATATGCGAGAACACCTTCGGAATGCTGATGTTTACCATCGTCTCGGGCTTGCATCTTTTGCCGTTTCGAATCTCGGTCTTCTCGATGATACCCCTTATCTTAAAATATCCTCTCGTCTCTTCAGACTTACAGCTTAGCTCAATGACCTTGTATTCCTCATCCTTCGTTATGATCTCATCACCGAGCTTTTCATTAAGGAGCTGCTTATGCCATAAAAAGAAATTCTTACCGAAGAGCATATAGTCATTCTTTATCCTTGAAAAGCTGTGATGCTGCACAAAGAAAAGAATCGGAATCCCGGCAATCGAACCGGTTACCCATACGCTTATGATCCATCCCGTAAAAATGTTACCGATTCCCGGAAGCAGAAATCCTACCGTCTGATAAAGAATAATCCCGAGAACATAATAAACAATACCCGGAATACAGCACAGACGCATTATATGATAGGGCTTTCCGTAATTCTTCTTATAGTACTCCTTATCGGGATACCCTTTTATTTCTTTTGCGACGTTGATCTTAATATCTATATCTTCCGTCTGCATGTTTTCATCCATGAGTGTACCTCTTAAAAATATTACTTATACTCGGATGTAATCCCTAAGTACTCTTCCAGACATAAATCGTTGTCTGTCAATTCTTTTGCAAGTTCCTCTCCTACATATCGCAGATGCCACGGCTCGAATTCATATCCCGTAAACTTCGCCTTACCTTCCGGAAATCTTATGATAAATCCGTATTCATGGGCATGCTTTTCTATCCATTGACCTTCTTTTGTCTCTTCAAAATTCGTACCTGCTTCGTTTACATCAAAAGAAAGTCCGCTCTGATGCTCGGAATATCCGGGGCGCGCCGAATAGGCGTCCGCATACTCCGTGCCGCGTTCTTCATTATACCTGTCATAAAGCTCTTTTTGTCTGTCATATGAACGAAAACCTGACTGCACCCAAAGTCTTATGCCTTCTTTGTTCGCAGCCTCACGCATCTTTTCAAAAGCTTTCTGCGTATCTTCCGTAAGGCCTCCGGGATTATAATTCTTCGGAAGTGAATATGTCTTGTTAACCACAAGTATTCCGTTAATAAATGTTACCCCGTCAACCACTTCAATCTTATATCCCTTTGAAGTAACTTCTCCTTCTGCAAGTGTCGTCTCCGTGGGGGAAACAATATCCTCCACGGAAACCGCAGGCACTTCTTCAGGCCCGGAAGCAGCGCGCACTATCCCCGTAATTATAGCTATGGGAATAATAATTAAACATGCGCATATACCCGTCAATATCGTCAGTTTTTTAAGTTTTTCATTTCGGATCGGACTTTTCAATTTTTAAACTTCCCGGGAAAATAAACTTTCAAACTCTTCCCTTGTTAATTTTTCTTTTTTAAGTAAGAGCTCGGAAGACTTATCAAGAACATTTCTGTATTTCTCGATTATCTGCTTCGCACTCTTGTAACATTCATCCACTATTCTCTTTACTTCAGCATCGATGGTAGTGGCTACCGACTCACTGTAAGGTCTGCTGTGACCAATCTCACGTCCTATGAATACCTCTTCACTGCCGGCCTCGTAGTTGATAGGACCAAGCTTGGATGAGAATCCGTACTTGGTAACCATATCCTTAGCGAGTGCCGTAGCCTGCTTGATATCCTGTGACGCACCGGTGGTTATGTCGTCAAAGACCAGTTCTTCAGCCACACGACCGCCCATTGCGACTATGATATTCTGGAGCATCTTACCCTTCGTGTTGAATATCTCATCATTCTCGGGAAGAGGCATTGTATAACCTGCCGCACCCATACCGGTCGGTATGATGGAAATGGTATGAACAGGTCCCATATCAGGCAATACATGGAAAAGTATCGCATGACCGGATTCGTGATATGCCGTAATCTTTCTCTCTTTCGGGGAAATGACACGGCTCTTCTTTTCTTTTCCGATGCCCTCTTTTATGAAAGCATCCTTTACGTCTTCATTCGTAATGAAATCATGCTTTCTCGTAGCAGCGTTAATCGCAGCTTCATTAAGCACATTTTCAAGATCGGCTCCGGTAAATCCGGCAGTCGTCTTGGCAAGTGATTCAAGATCCACATCGTCTGCCATCGGCTTGTGTGACGCATGAACCTTCAAAATTGCAAGTCTTCCCTTTACATCGGGAGCGCCGACCGCGATTTTACGGTCGAATCTTCCCGGTCTTAAGATGGCGGGATCAAGTATGTCAATCCTGTTCGTTGCCGCCATAACGATGATACCGGAGTTCATATCGAATCCGTCCATCTCAACGAGCATCTGGTTAAGTGTCTGCTCTCTCTCGTCGTGTCCGCCGCCAAGACCTGAACCACGCTGTCTTGCAACGGCATCGATCTCATCGATAAATACGATACACGGCGCATTCTTTTTGGCTTCGGCAAACATGTCACGCACACGTGACGCACCGACACCGACAAACATCTCCACAAAGTCGGAACCGGAAATGCTGTAAAACGGCACACCTGCTTCTCCCGCAACTGCCTTTGCAAGAAGCGTCTTACCCGTTCCCGGAGGACCCGTAAGGATAACACCCTTCGGAATCCTTGCACCGAGTCTCGTATACTTGAACGGATCCTTAAGGAAATCAACTATCTCCTCAAGCTCTTCCCTCTCTTCGTCAACGCCGGCCACATCCTTAAACGTAACCTTCGACTCGCCGCCCTCTGTCATCCGGGCCTTGCTCTTGCCAAAGGAGGACATCCTGCCTCCCCCGGTACTCCTCGTGATGAATAAAAACATCACGACGATGGCACCTATCATGATAACCGTCGGAATAATCGTGGTCAGCCACGCACTCTCTCGCTTAACATCCTTTAGCTCGTATTTTACGTTCTTCTCAAGAAGGTACTTCTCAACGTCATGAACGTCGGATACGTACAGATGCTCGTGCTTCGTTCCGTCGCTAAGTTCAACCTTCAGTAAACCGGTCGGAACTTCCTGGTTCTGATTAAGCTCAAGCTGTTTCACTCTGCCGGCATCGACATCCGTCTGGAACTCGGCATATGTGTACTCATCCGGCTTTTGCGCATTCGCACGTCCGATAATAAATGCGAGAAACAGCCCCGCTAAAATACAGGAGTATAATATTATTCCGAAATTACTCCTTTTGTTGTTGTTCATGTATCTTAAATCTCCTCTTTTACGGTCACTTCAAGAACCGTACTATCCTTATCCGCAAACGTATCAACCGACTGCCTTACTCCCACCGCCCACAGACAATGGTTGCCATCGGCAAAAATCAGGCATTCACTTCGAAAATCCTCCGGTATCTTCCGGTCGATAAATTCTTTTTTGAGCTTCTTATCAGAGCCTTTATTATCGATAATTATCGTATCTTTCGGTTGTCTTTTCCTGATGCAGACATTAGAAGTAATTTTATCATAATTAAAATATTTCGTATAGTCGCCATCTCCGTTTTTAATAAAATTTTCAGCAAGAAAAAGACTTATCCGGTAGTGACCGTACGTTAATTCAACTCTTTCCCCGCGATTTAGTCTCCCGCGCACCTCATCGTCCATAAAATAAAGCGCCGGGCTCTCCTGAACGGGTTCTTCATCTCCCACAAAAAATTTTATCTCATCGGAAGCAGCTCTCACCCCTACGCCCTTCGGTAATTCATATGTCTTAGAACCCGTGAAAGGCGCTTTTATACCTTTAGCAACCGCACGAATCCTTTCCGCGCTTATGTCAAGGCTGTCGGGGCTTAAAGCCTGATACGCCTTTAAAATCACTGTTTCAAGCAGGATGTCAGGAAGTCCTGCCAGTTCATCTTTTTTGAATTTATAAAATCCGTTTTGCGGTTTACCGAGTATCCTGTCAGCTTCCCCGTCCACAAAATCCTTATATCTGCGGGCAATATCGGAAAAATTGCAGACATGCTCCACGAAGTTTTTATTTACCCTCTCCGTCATTGGCGTAATTATCTCATGGCGGATGAAATTTCTCGTATATTTCGTGTCGGCATTGGTCGAGTCTGTGACAAATTCCAGATTATTTTCATTTATGAATTCTTCTATCTCATCTCTCGTAAGACAAAGCAGAGGTCTGATGATTCCTCTCCCGCACGGGGTTATGCCTGTCACTCCTTCAAGCCCGCTGCCTCTCGCCAGATTAAAAAGAATCGTCTCGGCCGAATCGTTCTTGTGATGCGCGGTCGCAATCACTCCTCCGCCAAGATCCTCAAGCTTTTCCCTGAATATCCCGTAACGCACACGGCGTCCCGCTGCCTCCTCGCTCTCACCCGTCTCTTTTGCTATTGTCGGAATATCCCTACTTATAACTGTCAGCTCCACGCCCAGCTTCTCACAAAAATCCTTTACGAACTCCTCGTCCCTTTTTGCCTCGGCGCCTCGTATCCCGTGATTAAGATGCACCGCATGCAAATTAAGAGAGGCAAATTCGGGCACTTCTTTTTTTAATAAATTTAAAATAAAAAGAAGGCAAACCGAATCTGCCCCTCCTGAAAAACCGATTATTATATTATCATCTGCAGCCACCATGTTATGAGCTTTCATAAACTCGAAAACTGCGGTTGCCGCCTTTTGATTGTGCAATTCTTAATCCTCCGCCCGGAAAATAATCTCATCCGGATAAATAAGCCCCAGCTTATTCTTAGCCACATCCTCGGTATACTCTCTCGTCTTGGTATACTCTTTCTTCTCCTGCAGCTTTTCAGTTCTTTGTCTCTGAACTTCCATCTCCTGCTCAAGAGTGGACAGCGCGGCGTTATATTCCCTGCTCTTGTTGTCCAGCCTGATCTTGCCGGAAATAAGTATAATAACAAAAACCGCAATTACACCTATTGTGGAAACGAGACCTACAACGGTCCTTCTCCTGGCGTTGCGTATTCTTCTTTCCCTTTGTCTTCTCGTTTCTAAACGCATATTTTTTCCCTAAAAACGCTTGTTAAAATTTATACACAGTCAATATAACACCCGCAAATACCAATTTCAAGCCTTTTTTAACAAAAAATCCAGTATTTTAGCCTTTTTTGAGGCGTTTTTTTAAAAAAAACTTCAAAATTCGGGAAATTCTTACGTACCCTTACAATCTCCGGCGCATTTTTATATAAATCACGCGTCTGTCGTATGTTTAGATAAACTCCACCATCTCTGCGGCATCTTCTTTATGTATCGTCTCTTTTACTTCCTTTACGCGTGCTTTAACGGTCTTATTACCGAATGATATCTCGATGATATCACCGGCCTTAACGTCTGCCGACGCCCGCGCAACCTTGTCATTCAGTTTAACTCTTCCGGCGTCACAGGCCTCGTTTGCTATCGTTCTCCTTTTAATAAGACGCGATACTTTCAAAAATTTATCTAAGCGCATCAGTTCTCCTCATCAAAAAATATGTCTTTAAAATACGGCAGTGTCAGCGCCCAATCACAAAAATCATGCCACTCGTCAAGCTTGTGCGCTTTTCTTGAATGATACATGCCGATAAGGTTCTCGTAATTCATGGAGCATGTACGCATCTGATGATAACCTTCCGGGAGAAGCTGGATAAGAGAATACCAAAGCGTCTTATCCTTAGTCTCAACATACTCCTGTCGCATCTTTTCAAGTCCGTCAATCGTATTCTTTAACATCTCAAGAGCCTCGGGCGTTAAGTGATCGTGGCTGAAGTCGTCAAGCTCGAAGGGCTTTGAATGAATCTTATGCATGGTGCTCGTGGAGTTTGCAACAGTTGCGACCTTATATGTGTCATACTCCTTCCACCAATAAATGGGCGCGGTAATATCAACCGACACGAAAATCTGTCTTACGAATTTTCTGTGGTCGCTTCCCGAACGTGCAAGTCTCTTTGCAAGATCAAGGTCCTTTTCCCCAAAGATGAATTCTCCGTTTTCAATGCGGCTGTCGGATCTGTCCCAGCTGTTTAGCGGATTCCTCGCACCGCGCATGGCATTTTCAAAATTCATCACGCTTACTCTTTCAAACTTAATCATTCATTTTCTCCCTTACTGAAATAATCGTTAGCTGCAATCACTGAATTTACCACCATATCACGCACTGCGGATTCCGTATAAAATCCCATATGCGGAAGGACCATCACATTCGGATAACCGTTCAATATGCTGAAGTCCTTATTGGTAAGTATCCTGTCTTCATGATCGAAGTAATACATTCCCTTTTCATTCTCGATAACGTCAAGACCTGCAAAACCGATCTTACCGCTTTCAATCGCCTCTATCATGGCAGGTGTATCTATAAGAAGTCCCCTTGCGGTATTAATAATCATGACACCGTCTTTCATTTTGGCGAATTCTTCTCTTCCTATCATGTGGAAATTTTCCTGCGTTCCCGATACGTGAAGTGAAATAATATCGCTCTCCGCAAAGAGCCTGTCTTCATCGACGTACTCCGCATATTTTTTTGTCTCTTCATCCGGGTGCCTGTCGCAAATAAGCGTCTTACATCCGAAGCCGGAAAGTTCCTTCGCGACCGTTTTTCCGATGTAGCCTCCTCCGTAAAGGCCCACCGTGCATTCGTGCATTTCCCTGCCCAGGCGCCCCTCCAGTCCGTAATCACGACCTATGGTGCGGATTGCTATATATTTTAATTTTCTTAAGCCCATAAGCATAAGCATAATCGCATAATCCGCCACTGCTGCCGGACTGTAGGATATATTCATAACCGAAATTCCGTATCTTGCGGCCGCCTCTTTATCGATGTGGTCGGTGCCGACTGTCCTGCTCATGATAAGCTTAACTCCCGCTTCCTTAAGTCTGATGATTCTCTCCTCATCTATCGGGCATGTAATTATGTTAATCACATCGAATCCGTCGGCAAGCGAAATGTTATCAACGGTCGGAACAACATCGGTTGATTCGTACTCTACCCCGAGTTCTCCGCAAATGTCATCAAAATATTTTCTCTCGTCATACTCACGCAGACTGTACACGAACATCTTCATAAAATTTACCTCTTGTGGTGTATTGTAACATAATTTAATAAGAAGTCGACACGAAACAAAATGCGTTACACGAAGTCAGCCATCACGTAATTACTTACATCAATCCCCCGCTCCGTAAGCGAAAAACCCTCCTCTGTCGCCTTAAGCGTTCCGTCCTGCAGGTGCGCCTTTACGGCATCTGCAAACACCTCTTTCATATCCTCACCGAATCTTTCATAAAAATCTTTTCCTGATACGCCTCTCATCATGCGCAGCCCCAAAAACATAAACTCACCCATGAGATCTTCTTTTGAAAGAATCGTCACGTCACGCTTTATCTTTTCAAAATCATCCGTCTTAATATAATCCTCGATACTCTCCGTATTTGAAAATCTTTTTCCTTCCGTAAAAGAAGCCGCACCGATTCCAAATCCCAGATACTCATCAAGCTGCCAATATCTTATATTATGCCTGCTCTCAAACCCCGGCTTTGAATAATTGGAAATCTCATATCTGCCGTAGCCCTTGCTTTTAAGAAGCTTAGTCGCTTCTTTATACATTTCACGTTCCTTATCTTCGCTTGGAAGAGGCGGCAGGTTCGGCAGGCTTTCTTTTAAAGGCGTGCCCTCTTCCAATATAAGGCTGTACATGGATATGTGTTTGGGACCGAGTGCCGTCACCTCTTCAATCGTATAAAAAAGAGTCTCGCGGAGTTGCCCGGGAAGCGCCATCATGATGTCAACGTTTATATTTTCAAAGCCCGCTTCTTTAGCCGCAAGAAAGCTTTCCTTAAAATCTTCGAAATTATGGATCCTTCCCAGCATCTCAAGCTCTGCATCATCAGCCGACTGAAGACCGAAGCTTATGCGATTTACTCCCGCGCTTTTAAAAATTTTAAGCTTATCTTTATCAAGCGTCCCGGGATTACACTCGACCGTAATTTCCGCATCCTCACGGACGTTAAAGCTTTTTCGTAATTCATCAAGTATTCGTGCGATAAGGCGCGCAGGCAGCACCGACGGCGTACCGCCTCCGAAAAATATAGTATCTACCGTTCTTGTCGTATGCGGATTTTCTTTAATCTCTCTTAAAAGTGCTTCGACATAGCTTTCTTTTATGGGCTCATCTGCATTAAAAGAAAGGAAGTCGCAATACCTGCACTTCCTTTCACAAAACGGTATATGAATATAAATCCCGAGATTATTATCTTTCAATTTTTACTCCACACGCCGGGCACACATCCACATCTTCTTTTATAATCGCACCGCATTCGGGGCATGCCATAATCTGATTGGAGCCTTCCTCTTCCTCGCTTAATCGCCTGCTTTCCGCCTCTTTAAAGTCAATACCGCACTTCGAACAAAAATGTGCGTCATCCGGAAGAATGGTACCGCAGGACGGACATTTCTTAACTCCCTTGACCTTGTTGATGTCTTCCAGATACTTCTCAATGTTATCGTGACTTTCGTCTATCTGTCTGATGAAAACCAGGAATTCTTCAGGTGCTTCTTCTCTGAAATTCTCGACAAACATCTCTCCTATCTTGCGATAGCTTTCGTCTATCTTTTTATTTTCTTCCTTGATGCGTCCGTTAATACGAGATATCTCTGTGCGCTGTTTTGTCTTCTCTACGGCATTTCCGCCCGCTTTGGAAATCTTCTTTCCAAGATCATCAAAAATAGACATATCTCTCACCTCTGTACAGATTTTTCGTTGTTTATATTATATCACTTTCTTATGGAATGCACCTTTAATTTTGAACAAATAATCTTCTCAAATCATTCATTGTGTGAATTGAATAAACGTATAGCATATTGTACTATACAGTCGAAATTACAAAAAGAGGTGATTAAAATGGACGATAAGAATACGGCAGCACCCACACCCGGCGGATGCACACATAACTGCAGCACGTGTGCACCAAACTCCTGTGATTCAGACAAGAAAAAGGGAATCAGCTTTTTCGGTACACTTAATAACATATCCGAACACACGGACAAGTTAAGCGATGAAGAGCTTATGCAGATACTTCAGGATGCCGTAGACGAGTGGGAAGAGCAATAAAAAATCGGAGGAATAAAACCTCCGATTTTTTTATTGATTCTGCTCAAGCTCTTTCATTTTATCAAAGATGAATACTCTGAATTCTTCAAGAGTCCCTTTTGTAAACCCTTTTTTGTAGACTGACATCGTCTGTCTCTTATCCATTCTTAAAACGATGAAATTCTCAGACTCATGAACGTTCGTAATTCTTGAATACGGCATTGACTCCTGCTGTGTCACTCCCATGCTGATATCATGCATAGTCATGTAATCCTCGTCGAATGTAATAAATACATCCATGCCTTTACCGTATTCCTTACGATAATTCTTAATCACGCTTTTTGACAGTATAACCGGCTCCAGAAAACGAAACGCAAGTACGATTCCAAGAAGTATAAGAGAAATGATAAGGAGCGGAACGAGCGCATAATTACCTATGGCGATAAATATAATATTCATCACTATATTAGCCGAAAGCAGGATATAGATAATAAGGGAGTTGACCTTTCTTCTCTTATCCCACTTAAGCATCCCCGTATAAAGCTCTTTAAGAAGGTCCTCTGTATATTCAAATCTGTTTTCAAATAAAGAGTCTTCTTCCGATTCAAAATCTCTTTCGGTTATGTTGTCATTTTCCGTATCAACTTCTTCGGTCGATTCGTTATCAACAACGATTTCTTCATCTTCACTCATAATATTACCCGTTTAAAAATCAGCTGTTAGCCGCCTGTCTCTTCTTGTAGTTCTCGTAATATTCCTCTGTTGCATAGTAAATGTTATCACATGCTCCGAGATAATATACAACCTCAACACTCTCGATGTTAAGAGGAGAATCCGGATCCGTAAGCTGTCTTGCGGACTCATCCATCATTCCCTTCTCGATCTCATCGAGCTGCTTTCTTGCATCTGCCTTGTCTGCGTCAGAGGCATTCTTGTCATTTAAGATATCATGAAGAAGAAGTCCTTTTCTTCCTATCTTTCTGTTAGTTACGCATCTGTAGTTATCGGATGCCGTAATAACGATTTCGGAAAGATCCTTTCCGGCCGCCTTGATGGTCTCTCTTACAGCCTCTTCAAAGCTACCGTACTTAACGAGGTCTCCGTCTGCCGTTCTGCATACAATTATTTCCTGATCTGCCATTGTCCAATCTCCTTCATATCTTAAAATTAATCTTTGACATTATAACAATAATATCCACGGGTTTCAATCATTATCCAACTTAAGATCGCCCTCTTTTACCCAACCGATTTTTCTGAAAATATTATTAATGAGAGGGCATAAAACCGCCGGTATTCCGATACTTATAAGCCATACTCCCACATGGTCGAACGCCGTTATGCTCTGCATGGTTCCCGCCGCGATGTCATTTGCCCATCCGGTATATACACCGATTTGTCCGACAAGCCCGCATGTACCCATACCTGACGATACGGCCGGTCCGTCCATCCTTAAGTGGAAGATGCATGTCGCAATCGGTCCCGATATGGCCGACGTTATAATCGGCGCAAGCCATATCCGCGGGTTCTTTACGATATTTCCCATCTGAAGCATTGACGTTCCGATTCCCTGGGAAATAAGGCCGCCCCATCTGTTCTCCCTAAAGGACATAACCGCAAATCCTACCATCTGCGCACAGCATCCCGCAAGAGCCGCGCCTCCGGCAAGTCCCGTAAGTGAAAATGCCGCACAAATCGCAGCCGATGATATGGGAAGCGTCAGCGCAATACCCATAAGCACGGCAACGATTATACCCATAAGGAAAGGCTGCAGATCCGTCGCCCACATAATGAACTCGCCGACTTTCAGTGCTCCCGCACCTATCGGCGGTGCTATCAGATACGACAGCCCGACTCCCACACCGATGGTTACAATCGGCGTTACGATAATGTCCACCTTTGTCGCCTTGGATACGAATTTACCGGCTTCCGCGGAAACTATCGCTATGACAAGCACTGCCAAAGGACCGCCCGCACCGCCGAGAATATTCGCGGCAAAGCCCGACGTAATCAATGAAAACAGTACGAGCGGCGGAGCTTTTAGGGCGTAGCCTATCGCCACTGCCATCGCAGGTCCGCTCATCGCAATCGCAAGACCGCCGACCGTATATTCCGTACCCGCAAATGTCGCTATCGGATTTTCCAAAAACGGCACATGGAAAAATGTTCCTATTGTATTAAGTATCGTTCCTATAAGAAGTGAAGCAAAAAGCCCTTGTGCCATGGCTCCAAGGGCGTCTACTCCGTATCTTTTAACCGATACCTCAATATCTTTTTTCTTTAGATAATCTTTAAATCCACTCATTATTTATCCTGATATTCGAGATAGTTGTTGATATCTTCCAAAAGATCGTCGCAATCCACACCGTGAACCGCAGCCGCCTGCTCAATTGTCTCATTTGCACTGAAGTGACATCCGAAGCAATGCATTCCTATTGCCGAGAAAAGATTCACAAGACCGGGATCTGTCTCAAGTGCCTGTCCTATTGTTGTATCCTTTGTTATTGCTGCCATAATTATCGTCCTCCCGAATAAATATTATTTGTGTAATATTAAGTTGCCGCATTAAAAAAGTCAATATCCGAACGGCTTTAAGTGGTTAGTCGAAACTAACGAATTCCGCTTAAACACTGGGCTCGCAAGGGTTTTTTACTTGTAATTTTCGTAAAAATATTGTATAATACAGAAGTAGCGAGATATGTTTATGTGTTTTTAGGAGGATATAACTATGGCTTACGAAATTAACGACGATTGCGTAAACTGTGGTGCATGTGTACCCGGATGTCCCGTATCAGCTATTACTGACGGTGACGGAAAGATGGTTGTAGATGCCGATCTTTGTGTGGACTGCGGAGCTTGTGCTTCTGTCTGTCCCGTAGGTGCACCTGTTGCAAAATAAGTTATAAACGCAAATAACCCGCGACGTTTATGTCGCGGGTTATTTTTTTATGGAAACCGGCTGTGGCAATGCCGTTTTTTTTTGAGGCAGGCATCTCTTAGAGAAACCGGCATTTGCTTATACGTTATCGACGGGACCATCATTTTTGTAATTCGGATCGAGATTTGCAAACTTCGTCTGCTCAGGCAGCCAGAGAAGTCTTACATTTCTTAACGGTCCGTTACGGTGCTTTGCGATATTAATCTCAGCGATATTTTTATCGTTGGTATCCGGATTATATTTCTCGTCGCGGTAGATGAACATTACCACGTCCGCATCCTGCTCGATGGCTCCGGAATCACGAAGATCGGAAAGCACGGGCCTGTGATCCGTTCTGATATCCGGCGCTCTGGAAAGCTGCGAAAGGGCAACGACCGGAACATCAAGCTCCCTTGCAAGACTTTTTAAATCTCTTGAAATATCGGATATCTCCCACTGCTTGGAGCCCGGTCTTGCGTTATCGGGCTTAATGAGCTGCAAATAATCGATAATTACAAGCCCCATATTATTTTCAGCCTTGTATTTTCTGCATCTTGACCTGATGTCGGATACGCTGATCTCCGGAGAAATATCTATTATGAGATTTGCCTTCGAGAGCGAGTTCACACTTTCAATAATCCTTTCCCAATCGGGATTGGAAAGAGTACCTTTTCTCATCTTTTCGGAATTAACGCCCGAATCAATCGACAAAAGTCTGTTGGCAAGCTGCTCATCCGACATCTCCAAGCTAAAGAAGGCCGTCGTGATGCCTTTTTTATTTGTCACATACTCGGCAATATTAAGCACAAAAGCGGTCTTTCCCATTGAAGGTCTCGCCGCAATAAGTATCAGGTCAGACGGCTGCATCCCCAAAAGACATGCATCAATATCTTCAAATCCCGTCGGTATCCCGGTTGACTGATGGGCAGTTGCGGCACTGATCTTTTGGATTGATTTGGTGAGGGCTTCCCTTAAGAAAATTCCGTCCTTCGGTCCGCTCTTTTGAACAAGATTAAATATCTTCTTCTCGGTCTCTTCCAATATCTCTTCAGTCGTTTTCTTGCCGGCATAGCACTCCTCGGCTATGCTCTCATTTACGCTTATTATGCTTCTGAGTAATGACTTTTCCCTGATAATCTCGGCATACTGAACGGCATTGGCTGCTGTAGGAACGGCTCTTGCAAGATTCCCGAGAAACTCGATTCCGCTTGTCTCCTCGGGTGCCCCGGTTTTTTTAAGGCGGTCCTGAACCGTTACGATATCAATCTCTTTTCCCTCTTTGTGAAGGGAAAGCATCGCTTCATATATAAGCTCGTAATTCTTATGATAAAAATCGTACGGCTTGATTATCCCCACGGTCTTCTCAATAACCCTCGGGTCGAGAAATATCGCGCCTATAATGGACTGCTCAGCCTCAAGGCTTTTTGGCATCGTCCTTGTAATAACATTTTCTTCCATTACGCTTCCTCTACAATTACCCTTAAGGTTGCAAGTACGTCTTTGTGTAATTTAATCGGAACCTCATATGAACCGACCGACTTGATGGCATCATCAAGCTTGATTTTTTTCTTGTCCACGTTTATACCGGCCTGCTTCTTTAATTCCTCGGCAATCTCCTTGGATGAAACGGCGCCGAAAAGCTTGCCTTCCGCTCCCACCTTTACGGGAATTACTACCTTTGTCTCGGAAATGCGAAGTGCTTCCTGCTTCGCCTCCTCAAGCTCTTCTGCGGCGATTCGTCCTTCCTTTGCCTTGGCATCCTTTAATTCCGAAAGGTTACCGGCAGTGGCTTCTTTTCCTATCTTTTTCGGAAGGATATAGTTTCTGGCATATCCGTCACTTACTTCCACCACCTCACCCTTTTTACCGAGGGATTTTACGTCTTCAAGCAATATTATCTTCATGTCAGATTTCTCCTTCCTTAGTCATCTTATCAAGTGTTTCTTTTATTTTATCAACAGCCTCTTCAACAGTACAGTCCTGCAGCTGTGCACCGGCAGTTCCAAGGTGTCCGCCGCCGCCGAGTCTTTCCATAACAAGCTGCACATTTATCTCGTCAATCGATCTTGCGGATACGTAAACCTGATTGTCATAATCCGTCACGACAAATGACGCTTTAATTCCCGCAACGTCGAGAAGCTCATTTGCCGCCTTGGCGCATCCGACGGTCGGTGATTCCTTGCCGTCGCCTCTGTAGACGGAAATCGCATACTCACCTCTGAATATCTCGGCATCATGTATGGCGCTTGCAACGGCTCTGTATTCATCCATATCCGTCCTAAGCAGCTTTCGTACTCTCGATACATCCGCACCGTTCCTTCGAAGATAAGCGGCAGCCTCAAATGTTCTCGGACCCGCCTTGGTATTGAAGTTATCGGTGTCAATGACTATACCTGCGTATAATGCGTCCGCCTCTATACCTTTCAGATTAATATCCATACTTACGAACTGCATAAGCTCCGTTACCATCTCGCATGATGAAGATGCGAACGTATCGACATACGAAAGAACAACACCCTTTATCGGGTTGTCGCCCGTTCTGTGATGATCCAAAACGACCTTGCTTCCGGCTTTATCAAGAATCTCCGGACAGTCGGTCATTTCCGGTCTGTTAACATCGACCACGACAACTACGGTCGACTGGTCTACAATCTCGAGCGCCTCTTCGGAATTAACAAATACCCCGTTTGCGTAGTCATCTCTCGACTCAATTCTTTCATAGAAAGGCTCTATGCCTGCGGAAAGGTCATTTACCACGATATGGGCTTTCTTGCCGATTTCTCTTACGAAGCAGTACATTCCGATACATGCACCGAATGCGTCAATATCGGGAAGCCTGTGCCCCATGATTATAACCTTTTCCTTGCTTTCGAGAATCTTTCGGAAGGCGTGTGCCTTTACCCTTACCTTAACTCGCGTGTTCGTCTCGGCCTGCTGGCTCTTGCCTCCAAAGTAGAGCTGTCTCTCCTCATTCTTTACAACGGCCTGATCGCCGCCTCGTCCGAGTGCCGTATCCAACGCTTCCTTGGCGGTCTCGTAACATTTGTCATAGCTGTCAAACCCGGTTCCGACACCGATACTTAAGGTGATGTTCATGTCATTTTCCATGTCTATGGATTTGACTTCTTCAAGAAGCCTGAATTTGTCGGCTATGAATTCGGAGAGATTTATATTTTTAAAGATGGCTATGAACCTGTCTTTTTCAAGCTTTCTGACGAATGAACCGCCCTTTGCAAAGTAGTCGTATATCTTCTTCTCTATGACACCCGCAAAGAACGACTGCGACAAATCGTCGATGCTCTCAACAACATCCTCGTAGTTATCTATGTCTATGATAGCGACGGCGAAGCTGTTGTCCTTTAACTTCTTCTCAACCAGCATCATCTCGGTAATGTCGTAAAGATAGAGAGTTATGAATCTGTTACCGATCTTGGAGACATTTTCTATCTCGGCCTTGTAGGTCTTATCACCCTTTTGGACGGTGACCTCGGCCAGCTCATTCGTCTCGGGAAATACGTTCGGTGTTACTTCCTTAAAGACTACGGCGATGTTCTTATTGAAGTTAAAATCAACATCCGCCACCTCGGACATCGCCCTGTTAAGCCAGAGTACCTTTCCCTTCTGGTCGAGGATGCAATAAGGAATATTTAATTCCTTTAAAAGCTTGTTTTGGACCTGGGAATACTTTGCCGAAAATTTCAGCATATCGTCCAGCATATTTTTCTTCACGGCCGTGATTATATAGATGAATATCGCGGTGTAGATTCCGAATCCGATAAGGAGTATCCAGCGGAATTCATTCGGGAAGATGAAGAATAAAATAACGAGTGCCGCAAAAATAACCTCGGCGGCAATGGACCAGTAAACGGCCTTGCCAAGGCTTCCCTGATCCCTGAAGCTTATAATCTTCTTCCTGAGTTACATTTTGCCGGGACATTTCTCTCCTCCACACCAAAAAATTGCGCAAACTATTATAGCATATTTTGATGTTCTTAACGACACCGAATTTGACTTATATCAAAATATAGGATATATCAATCCTATATTTAGGAGGATAACTATGTATACAAATACGGATACAATTTTTTCAATGACACAGGCCAATCAGAATTTCTCTATGGTTGCCAGAACTGTTGATAAAGAAGGGCGTGTTATTATTTCTAAAAATAACCGGCCAAAATATCTTGTTCTCGATATGGATGACAATGATTTTGTTCTGGATCTTACAGAGGATGAGAAAATAGATATTGTCGCTAAACGTATTTTGTCAAAGTATATTGGGGCGTTCAGGGAGTTGGCAAAATGATTAAGTTTAGCAACGAGATGGATAGAAAATCATAAAATCTCATGATTTAAATTTTCATTTGTTTTCATCAAGAAAGATAATCACTCACCCCGTCCTAAATGACACCGACACCCGAATTTCAATAAAAGATGGCCGATTCCCTGGGAATATCCCACAGAATCGGCCTTAATTTTTATTCGCCTTATTTAAAACATTTGAATACCATTTATTTCTATTGATTCTTTTGTAAAGTCCATGTCAGCTACCGGGTTGTGCCACTTATTATGTATCATTGTCTGCCGGAACTCCTCAGGAATTTTCAGCAAATATGTTTCAACATAATACGCCAAATCGCCAGGCCAAACCCATGTTCCATCTGTATAAGCTGTTGCTGTTCCGGAAAATCCCTTTTCCGGATGTAATACATCAACCGTCTCTCCCGGACTCACTATAAGTGCTGATCCGTTTCTTAAGTAATCACAGATTCTCTCAGCCAATTCAGGATCTTCCTGATTGATGAACTCTTCCATGCAAGGATCGGTCTCCTGCCCATGAGGCATCTCCGCCTGTACCGCAAAAGCTATGGCTGTTTTCACGATGTGAACCTCCTTTAATTTACATAAAAATCTCAAAATGATATGATGTCGGGACAAACCCAAATTTACGTAATGTGAGGAATCATGAAATTTCACAATCCCTTTAAAAACATGAATAAGTTCGAATGGTATCTGTGGACATTTTCTATCGCCGTGCTTATTATCACCTTTATTGCAGGCGGACAGAGAAATCCCGTTATCATTGCCGCCACACTCATCGGCATCACCGGCCTTATCTTTATTGCCAAGGGAGATATCTGGGGTCAGGTCTGCACGATTATATTTGCCATACTTTATTCGATAGTTTCCATTTCGTATATGTATTACGGTGAATTCATTACCTATGCTTTCATGACACTGCCGATGGCCGTGGTGTCGTTTATCAGTTGGATTCGAAACCCGCATGAAGATACAAAGGAAGTAAAGGTCGGGCACATGACGCCCCGAAAAATCCTTCTGATTATTGCAGGCACAATCGTTGCGACAATCGTTTTTTATTTTGTGCTTGCGCATTTCAATACCAACAACATCGGCTTTAGCACGATATCAATAGCCACAAGTTTTGTTGCCATGTCGCTTACGGCATTCCGAAGTCCGTATTATGCGATTGCATATTGTGCAAATGACATTGTCCTGATAATACTCTGGACACTTGCGACATTTGCCGACCCGCAGTATCTGCCGATGATAATATCCTTTAGCATCTTTTTGATTCAGGATATATACGGATTCATCAGCTGGCAGAAAATGAAACGGCGCCAACACGGATCAACAGGGCGCAAATGATATCTTCAACCGACTTCAAAATCTTTTCTTTCTATAGGTTAATGATTTCTTCCAAATAAAAAAGATTCGCCTCCGGCGAACCTTTTTATCAACATCACTCCCGTCCTTCCCGGCTATATTCCTAAAAATAACCGTTAATGACGCTTCCGTCTGTCTGTCTTATTTTGTCTTTTTCTTTCTTCCGGCAACAATTGCAGCGGTTGTCGCAATTCCGGCCGATGCCGCAACTGCCGTCCAAAGAGTGATGCGTGACTTATCTCCTGTATCGGCTGCAGATACGGCTTCGGTGGCGTCGGTCGGAACATCTTCGGCACCCTCTGTGTCCGTAGAGTTGTCCGCCGGCTCTGTATCTTTAGTCTCTGCAGGGTCTGTCTCCCCGCCGCCCGGTACATCGTCAGTTTTGGTCCCCTTAACAGTCACATAATAGTATCTGTATCCGATGTTTATCTTAACGGTTCTTTCACCTGTAAACGTATCGGTATAGGCAGGCAAAAACTCCACTCCGCCGTCCTTTAAATAATAATCCCGATCCATTATCAGATCCTTTTCCGAATCCTTTGCGTAAATAACAAAGTCAGACGACTTGATATTCTCAACATCGCCCTTTGCTTCACCTGTTACGGTAAGCGTACCTAAGTGGCCGTTGCTTATGACAGCCACATCTGCTGCGCGGATATCCGTCTCTATGGTATTTACCTTGCTGTATTCATTTACATTCAATACACTTAACTTGGGAGGATTTATGGCAACCCTCTTTTCTTTTGCCATGGGGTCCTGCGCCGTGGGAGTAATGGGCACAACCGCTTCCGTTACATCATTTATGTAAATCTTACCGCCGTCGTGGTTGTTTATGGTTCCGTAAATGTCTATGGTTCCGGGAGCCAGCACGATATCACCGATGTTATCAAGCACACCGGTGTCAACCAGTAAATCCTGCTCTTTCATATTCAAACCAATGCTTAAAAGCCCCGGCACAACTCCCTCTTTTCTTACGTCATCCTTCCAGGTGAGCTGAATTCCTCTGTGATATGTAACTGTTCCCTTATCAGGATCTCCCGACTTAATTACGTCGTCATATTTGCCGTAATTATAAAGAGTTCCGAACAAATCAAACTCACCCTTTATGGACAGAGCTCCGTAATTGTGGAATTCTCCGCCTTCAAGCACATAAATGGCGGAATTTTTCATGTCTGTTTTTGTCTGCTGACCTTCTTTTTGTTCCTGAGGATTGGGATCAAGCGGCTTTGCTTCCGTTCCTTCGATGTTGAAAACGCCGCGGTTTATAATCTTTCCGCCATCGTTAACGACTATTACTCCCTGGAAAAGGTCAGAGGGAGCGGCAGAAGGGTCTACCGTTGTAGACGCATCGTACTCAGCCTCAACCGTGCAGGTTTCATCTATGATAAGCGTACCGCCCTTTTCCACTATCATATATGCATTGTTTCCGATGGCAAGCTCGGCACCCGCCGTGTGGGAGCCGTCTTTTACCGTTAACTCCACGTTATTTCCCAAAATCAGGCTTGCGCCATACGTCGTGGAATGATTTGCAAACTGTATATCGAAGCTGTTTACATCAAGTATGATGGAACGTTTATTGCCCTCACTACCCTGTATATCTATCCCTTCAAGAACGGGAACCTCACAGATAAGCCTTATGGTATGAGAGTCAAACGGCTGATAGTACAGGGCATCCGTAAGGGATGAAAACTCTGAAACGCCGTCATCGCTTTCCGTCTCGTCAACCATTACGTCTATTTCAAGGTCGGAACCCTTGACCAGATAGCTTGAGCTGTTATTTGCCGCAATGTTTTTTTCGTCACTGAAGAACTTGTTTAATACCTTTTGGTCGTGGTTTGGATCTGTGGAGTTGGGATCATATTTTAAGTCAGGATTATAATCTGCCACATCATCCACATAAAAGCTTAAGGATATATCGGATGTCGGAGCCGTTTCCTTGCCCGTGTCTGCTCCCGCCGCAAGCATGCCGGAGGACATGACAATCACGTCTATATAAGGTGTGTCCGTGTCATTTCCGGTGGTATCTTTAAGGGCTGCGGCATTATTGGCAAGGGAATATGAACCCGTCTTGTTTCCGAGAGCATCCGAAAATGTGAGATTATCTATGCCGGAAACCACCATCAGCGCCTTGTTATCGGTCTGCTTTACATGCAGATACTTATTCTCCGGGTTCTCCACGTCTTTTATAATGTCACTGACGTCCACACGGATGATGTAATAGGATTCGTCAAAGCCCGTAAGCTTTTTGTGAGTGGTTACGTTGCCGTCCGCATCCTCGGACTGCTCATACTGAATATCCCATCTGAAATAACTGTAAGGCGCGGTAAGCTCAGCCCCGGGAATGGGCGTAAACTCCGTAGCTCCGGTTCTTTTTTCGTAATTTACCGCCGCTCCCATGATGATTGCCGGTCCCTCGGTTGTAGGTCCTCCGTTTAAGTTCTGTTTTGCAACTGAGGGAATGCCGATGGTTGCGGATTTCTTATTGTCGCCTACTCTTGCTTTTGTCTTATATACGCCGGGTGAGCCCGCCACAAGGCTTGCGTCAAGTGTGTAAGCAGTGGCGGCCTGCACCTCCTCCAACGCTATCCCCGCAGCGGGAAGTACCACAACGCCTGCCGTCGCAACTGCAGAAGCGCTAAGCACACCCGCAAGCAACAGCTTTGTAAATGGTTTTATGCTTTTCTTTTTCATCGCAATACTCCTCTAACGATAGGCTTTTACATGCAATATTATCTATAGTATTTTACCATGTGGAATAACAATGTACAATCTTTAACAATCTCTTCTTATGCGAATTTTATCCCCGATAAGAGCCGCCCTCTTACACCTGTCCCATCCTTGAAATGTATGCTATTATATAACGGAAAAATTATTGGAAAAGGATAATTGCCATGTCAGTATTTAAGGATATAGAAGAAGCAAGGGAATATTTTAAAGGCGAAAAATTCGCTACTTCCGCCGGTATGCACATAGATGAAGTAACGGATGACTACGTAATCTGCAGCGTCACAATCGATGACAAACACCGAAATGCCCTCGGCGGCGTTATGGGCGGTGCCATCTTTACGCTTGCCGACTTCGCATTCGCGGTCCTCGTCAATAACATCCACAGGCCGTCCGTTGCCCAGCAGATAAGCATTAATTACCTGAACGCCCCCAAGGGAGAAACGATGATTGCGAAAGCCGTATGCAAAAAAGACGGCAGAAACTCCACCGTCGTAAATGTTGATGTGTATGATGAAAACGATCGTGCCATCGCACAATTTGTCGGAACCGGATTTAAACTGACTCCGAAAAATTAATCAAAAAAAAAGCGCCCGCAGGCGCTTTTTTTTTGCAAATATCTATGGATAATTAATGTAATATAGGCTTGACATAGCAAACGTATGTTTGTATATTATTCATCGGTGCTGCCATGCACGGCGGCGGTTAGTCCTTCCGTATTTTTTTAGGAAGGAATTTGTTCCTGTCCGATTAAATAGAAACTCTCCACGAGAGAATGCTATCGAAAGGATGTGATGCAAATGATGAGTATTGATTCATTTGTCAGCATAGCAGGTCTGTGTCTGACATGTTTCAGTCTCGGACTTGCACTTGGCTTGTCTAAGACAAAAAAATAACCGCCTAGTCCAATTAGGCGGTTAATACCATTTAACCGAAGGACCAACCAAGCTGTCATGGTAGTACCCTTCCTTGACCATAGTACCATTTCCGCATCTGTAGTTCAATACCTTTTATTACTTTTTATCTATATGTCTTCGATGCGGTGTATCGGTATTTATATAAGTAAAAGCGCCCATAGGCGCTTTTTCATATCGGACTTGCACTTGGCTTGTCTAAGACAAAAAAATAACCGCCTAGTTTCATCCAGGCGATTCAAAAACCTTAGGAAGGACTAACCAAGCTGTCATGGTAGTACCCTTTCCACAGCAATAATACCA
>CAJOLA010000007.1 GCA_905235275.1 uncultured Lachnospiraceae bacterium | reverse complement strand
GCGTCTCCAGACTGCCGTATCTACAGACGGGAAAGTAGAATATTGTGAGTTTGTAGCTACAGCAGAAACCGCAGAGGAACTGATAGAAGATATGATTCGTCTGAAAGAAGAAACAGAAAACATCGTTTCTGACAGTACCATAGCAGGTTTGAGAAGCATTTTGAAGACATGTGAACGTATATAAAGACTTATGAGCTAAGCTGCAACTATGGTTTCTCCTTCTGCACCCCATTTCTCATAGGGTGTGGACATTTATCCTTGATAACACGTGTAGGACGAAGATGATGAAATCAGAAAAACGAACCCGCCGGGGGATGCGCACTCGCGCGTAAAGAAACTGTCGCTTTCGCGACCGCGCTCGGCGCGAGTGTCTCGCAAGCGAGACACTTTGTTCTACAATACTGCATGAACGGATCGATGCCTCGCAGAACAAATCAGCGAGGCATCATGCTATAAATCCAAATCGGGCTTTGTCTTGCGATGAGGAGGGGACAATGAAATCAAAAATCAGGCTTTTTTATGTGACGGCGCTGCTCCCGGTTATGCTTGGCACCTCTGTGCTAACCGCGTGCGGCAAAAAGGAGAGCGGCCCCGAACTGAGAGACTGTCCCGTGATCTACGATCAAGAATTCGGCGGTGTCTATATAGATAAGAGCATTGAAGACTTCAACGAACTCGGCTTTAGCTACGGCGACAGCGTTGACATCGTCTTTTCCAACGGCTACGAAATGACGGACATTCCGTATTACAGCGGCTATTACAGCCATAACAGCGAGCCGCTCATGGTGGCCTATCCCGGTTATCCCCACATCAAGGCATGCATCAACAACGGCGACGATCTGTGGGACCTCTCGGGCATGACCGAGGACGACACCGCCACGATCACCCTGAATGAGAGAGGGAAATACGGCGACATCCAGGACGCGCGGGAGCTGAATTACACCGATGTGTACAGCGACTACGGCAGCGACGAGATATTCGCCAACTTCCGTGAAGTCGAGGCGGGGCGGATCGCGCCTGATACGCTGTACCGCGGCGCCTCGCCCTGCGATGACCGGCGAGGCCGCGTGTCGTACGCGAACGGTCTGATCGAGGCGACCGGCGTGCGGTGCATCCTCGACCTCGCGGACAGCGACGAGAACATTGAGGGGTATCTGGCGGACAGCGGTTTCAACAGCCCGTATTTTCAATCGCTCTACGAGAACGGCCGGGTGATCCCGGTGGCCCTCAACACCAATTTTACCTCTGACGAGTTCCGCGGGAAGCTGGCAGAGGGCCTGACGGCCATGGCTGAGGCGGAGGGCCCGTTCTATGTCCACTGCACGGAGGGCAAGGACCGGACCGGCTTTGTGTGCATGCTTCTCGAAGCTCTCTGCGGCGCCTCTTACGACGAGATCGAGGCCGATTACATGACCACTTACCGGAATTACTATAAACTCACAGAGGAGTCCGACCAGTCCCGCTATCACATCATCGTCGACGAGCTCCTTATCCCTATGATAGAAGGTCTCTTTGATGAGCCGGTCGCCGACGTGACGAATGCCGACCTCTCAAAAGTGGCGGAGAGTTACCTTAAAAGCGGCGGGATGACGGACAAGATGATCGACCGCCTCAGGACACTTCTTGAGGCTGACTGACAGCGGCCTTAACTCATTTTACGTCATCTGCGCGTTTATGAGGATGCATTGAGGGTATGGAATCTATGTGGCTATAAAACATATAGGAAGAAGATAAATTTTCTTTTTTCACATACTTAGGTTGTAATCGCATCAATAAGCGTCTATAATGGAGTTACATTCCATTATGGCCGAAAGGAAATTATACGATGTATCTTCATAGATCAATTGAAAGCGTCCTAAATAAAGCAATTAAACAAACGAAAGTCGTTTTGGTGATGGGAGCCAGGCAGACAGGAAAAACGACTGTAATTCAAAATACCTTTCCTGATTACAATTACATTACTTTAGATGATGAAAATATGTTAACTCTTGGAAAAACTGATCCGGCTCTTTTCTTTAAAGACCAAGAGTATCCGTTGATTATTGATGAAGTTCAATATGCAGAAGAACTATTCCGTACCATTAAACTGATTACAGATAGAAATTCGAAAAAAGGGCAAATCATTCTTACCGGTTCGCAAACGCATAAACTTATGGAAGCTGCTTCATCCATGCTAGTCGGTAGAATAAGCATTCTGGAAATGAGCAGCTTATCATTGCGTGAAATTTTTAAAGTAAATTACAATAAACCATTTATTCCAACAAAAGAATATATCAAAGAGCGAAAGACTCATCTCATAAATTATGATAATCTCTGGAAAAGAATTCATAGAGGTTCCATGCCTGAACTTCTTGATGAAGAAAGAGACTGGGAATGGTTTTATCGGGATTACATACGTACCTATTTAGAAAGGGATATTCGCAAAATTATCAACCTGAAGGATGAATTGAAATTCAGATCCTTCTTAGTGTCTCTAACTGCCAGATCGGGACAAATAATTGTCTATGAAGATATTGCTAAAGATGTAGGTGTTGACATCAAAACTGTACAGAATTGGCTATCCATTGTTGAAACAAGTGGTATTGTCAAATTAATTCACACTTATAAGAATAATGTCATTAAGCGAATGATCAAATCGCCAAAACTATATTTCATGGATACCGGATTAATGTGCTATTTGGTGGGATGGAAGACATATGAACAAGCAAAGAATGGCGCTATGTCCGGTAATATCTTCGAAACATTTGTTGTAAGTGAAATTATTAAAAGCTATCAAAACGATGGAAAAGAAATCAATGATACGTTGTTTTATTATCGAGACAAGGATAAGAAAGAGATTGATTTGCTTATTGTTGATGATGGAGTCCTACACCCTGTTGAAATTAAATCTAATGCATCAGTGAAAAAAGATATGATTAAGAATTTCTCTGTATTAAAAAATATTAAAGATATTGAACCGGGAAGGGGTGCGGTGATTTGTCTAAGCGAAAATATCGTTCCTATTACTGAGGACGTAGATGCATTACCAATTGAATATATATAGTTATACAAGCTTATTAGAAAAAAATGGGTATGAATACAATACACTGGGTGATCAGAAGAGAGCAGATCATCTCTATGAACCGGAGGAAGTGGAAAAGATGCCGAATTTATCTTCAAGCGTTCGGTTAATGACGAGGAGACATTCGCTCACTTCACCGGCATCCTGGTGGACGGCAAGGACGTCGATGCGTCAAATTACACCGCACAATCAGGCAGTGTTATTGTGAAGCTGAAACCGGAATATCTGGAAACACTGGCGGTCGGAGAGCATACTCTGACGGCACTCTTCGATGTTAGCGCATCGATGCTTATTCTCGTCAATATAATCATTGTTCGCAGAAGAAATACTGTAGGACGCAGATAATTATTTTACACAATACTACTTTAAGGAGGAAGCAAACGAAACGGGAATTCCGTATCAGACATTGATCAATCTGTATCTTGTTGATTGTGTCAAGTCAAAGAAAAAACTTGAACCGGCCTGGAGAAAAAATCATGACTGCATCAAAAAAGAAAAATAAACTCAAAATTTACAGCGGTTATAAAAACATACCAAACGGCACCGCTTCTTTTGATATCACCGAAGGCTGCCTCGTGCTTGAGGGTGGAGGCTGGAGAGGTCTTTATACTCAAGGGGCGCTGGATGCCCTCATGGAGGAAGGTATCAATTTTAGAAATGTAATCGGGGTATCGGCGGGCGCACTGTCTGCCATGGAGTACCTTTCGGGTCAGATAGGAATATGCGCCAGAGTTAATTTGAAATACAGGCACGACACCAATTATTGCGGTATCGGCGCGATGCTTCAAGACGGCGGGATTACGGGATTTACTTACTTTTTCAAAAATATTACCGAGCGTGAGGGCTTCGATTGGGAGAGATTCTTCCAACCGGACAGACGCCTGCTTGTGAGCGCCGCTAACTTAAAGACCGGAGAAGCGGAGTATTTTGAAAAAGGAAAATGCAACATCCGTAAGGCGATAAAAGCATCAGCCACGGTGCCTTTTATTTCCAAACCCGTAAAAATAAATGATATTCCATATTTGGACGGTGGCAGTGTCGAGAAGATTCCTTATAAGAAAGCAAAGGAAGAGGGGCATGAAAAGATTATGGTCATACGTACCAGAGACAGGGACTACCGCAGGAATGAGGATAGCAACGCCATTAAGGGACTGATCAGAAACGGGGCATATTTGCGTTATCCCGAATTTCGCAAGGCGCTTGCACAGGTAAATGCCAACTATAACAGATGCGTCGAGGAAATGACGGCAGATGAAGAGAGCGGTCGTTTATTTATGCTGGCACCTTCCGAGAGGGTTGATATTAAAAAATTCGAGGGTGACATGGAAAAGTTAGGGAAGCTGTATGAGACCGGATATGAGGAGATGAAAGCAAACATGGGAGCTCTTAAGGAATATCTCAAGGCATGATGCCGATATTCTGAAAGCTTGTGTATTTGCGTCCGAAAGTTTATAAAATTCATGAAAAAGTAACCATACAAAGAAGAGAAAATGTTCATCAAAGAAAATTTGTCACACGGATTTACGTGAAACGAATTCGCACACGGGTCTTAGAAAATAACAGGAAATGTTAGCAAATGTACTTACGTGAAACGAATGCGCACACGAATCTTAGGGCAAGTTGAAGGTGAGAGCAGTTATTTTTCGACATTTTCGTATTTTTCCAGTATTCTTTTAAGAGAAGCTACCGAAGCGCTTTGAACACGTTCCACACGGGTGTCCATACCTTTAATTTCATCAAGAGCGCAGTGCACCATCTTATGAGACATGCAATTAGTAAAAAAGATCATAAGATCGGGTGATCCGATTTTATTCTTAAGCCTTGCTACAGGCTTGATAAATGTTTTAACCTTATGCTTATACTTTTGACAGATATCAACATATTGGCGCTCCATGCGTTCATTTCCGCCGACAATAACGATACTCATAAAAAACCTCCTATTTAATAACAGTATAAAATATATGGCAGTTAGGCATAGCTAACTTGTCGGATTAATTATAGTTAGCACAGAGTAACTTGTCAAGTCTTAAATTTAAAATTTATGAAATAAGAGTAAGCCTGCTCTCACGGCAGATAAAGTGCTTGACAAATAATTCTAAATAATATATTCTTTAATCGCTTTGAGTTAGCGAATGCTAATAAGCGCCTTTTTACAGGCGCTTATAAAAAACTCAATAGGTTAGCTTGTTCTAATTATAATATGCTTTCTGTTAAGTGTTTAAGTTTGCGCCTTATTTATATCAGGCGCAAAAAAAATCAACCGTAGTTAGCGTATACTAACAATAAAAAGGCTTATATTATTGCTATTTTTAATAATTTTTTTTTCGGGGAGAAAAATTTATGCTGCGGGCTCTAAAACAAAATAAAAGAAAATGGATAGTCACGGTTTTCGTGGCATTGCTGTTTCTCCAGATATTTCCGTTATTTACTGCTACCGCGAAAGGGGATGTGCAGTATTACGAAAAGTGGCCTGATTATGAGGCGGCAAACAATATACAAAATGTCACCTGGAACAATGTGGCGGATGCCATGGATCAGGTGCTGGATGCGGCCATTGAAGCTTATGAAAAAGGAGATTCAAAAGCGGCTTATGACCGTATAAATAACGCCTACTACGGATATTATGAGATAACAGGCTTTGAGCGTGTAGCCATGGGCTATATACCGGGCGGTCGGAAATCCCAAATGGAGCTGCAGTTTTCCAATTGTAAATCTGTTGCTAAGAAAAACGGTAGTCTTGAAGATTTTAAAAAAGAAGTGGAAACACTGCGTTCCATGCTTCACGAGGACGCTGATATCCTTGACGGAACTACGCCGGAGGACTCCGGAAGTACGGCAACGGACGGCAACAGATCTGCGGGAGCCGCTACTTTTATTGCATGCTTTACCATCATACTCAGGGAGGGCTTTGAAGCCATACTGGTAGTCGGAGCCATAGTGGCATACCTGGTGAAGGCAAAGGGGGAGAAGAACGACCGGATCCGCAAAAAAATGGTGCGGCCTGTGTATATAGGAGCCATATTGGGTATAGCCGCCAGCTTCTTATCGGCGTTTATCCTGAATCAGCTTAAGCTTGCAAACAGCGCATCGCAGGAAATCATAGAAGGAGTCACGGCACTGATAGCGGTGGCAGTGCTTTACTGGGTAAGTAACTGGATGCTGTCCAAGTCGGAATCGGAAGCCTGGAGCTCCTACATAAGAAACAAGGTGGAGAAATCCTCAAGAAACGGCAGTGTGTTTGCTCTGGCATTTACGGCATTCCTTGCGGTATATCGTGAAGGAGCAGAGGTAATTCTGTTCTTCCAGCCCATGATAGCCGGCGGCAATCTGAACATGGTTTGGGGAGGATTTATATTGGGATGTGTAGCGCTTGTGTTTGTATTCCTGGCTATAAGGTTCCTGAGTATAAAGATTCCTCTGAAGCCTTTCTTTATAGCCACAAGTATATTGATGTTTGTCATGGCCTTTGCATTCCTGGGTTCGGGAATCAAAGAGCTTATAGAGGGAGATGTTATTACGGCTACCATGCCGGCATGGCTGTCATGGATCCCCATGGGGTCGGAGGGCATCGCTTCCTTCCTGGATATACTTGGCATCTACCCAATAGTAGAGACATTTATACCGCAGATGATACTGGTAGCGGTGACCATAATAATATTTATTTGGCACATGAAGCGAAACAAAAGGTTAAAAGAAGCGGCTGGCGTTGCACCACCCGCAGAGCAGGGAACAGCTTAGTGTACGGATAATCGGAAAAAAGTATCAGTCATGTCTGCCGCAGGGTAGCAAGTCCCGCGGCAGTAATAAAAATAAACAGGTTTTTTATGGAGGTACGAGATGAAATTCAGAAAAGTATCAGCATTATTTATGGCTGCCGGAATAGGAGCAGTTGCCCTTGCGGGCTGTTCAGGTTCAGGAAGCGAAACGGCAACCGAAACCACTGTCGCCACAACATCCGAGACCGCAGCTGCAGCAGCAACGGGAACAGAAGCGGCCGGAGCAGCAGCACCCGGTCAGCAGGCAGGCTTTGAGGAATTCCCCGTGGGAGATGATCTTGAGATTAGCTGGGATGACAAGGCAGGCGGCAGCACCCTAAACGTAGCCGGAGTATATTTCCAGCCCGTAGACATGGAACCTACAGGCAGCGGTCTTGCGGCGGCAGACGCTTCCTTCCATATCGAGGCTGATATCAGCGCAGGTGAAAACAATGTAGGCTACGAAATCGGAACCTACGTTCCACAGCTTACGGTAGATTATGAGATTACTCCCGCAGATGCAAATGCCGAAAAGAAAGAGGGAGCAAATTATGCTTCCGGAACATTTATGGATATGAATGCTTCCGACGGTCCCCATTACGGAGCAAATGTAAAGCTGACCGAGGCGGGATCATACAAGGTTAAGTTTACCATCAAGAGCCCTGAGGCAAAGGGATGGCTCCTTCATACAGATGCCGAGACAGGCGTAGAAGGAAGATTCTGGTCTGAGCCTCTGGTAGCTGAGTGGGATTGGGATTACGTTCCCCAGGAATGGAATAACTAAATTTTTTCTTCATAATTCGTTTTTTATAAAAAAAGCCATGGCGCCGGCTACATTTGACGCCGTGGCTGTTTCGCATTTATATACTTTATACACAGGAATAAGCAAATGTTAAAATATTTCATCGCTGTTGTGGAGGCGCTTTTATTATACGGCACGGTTATCGGGCTGCTGTTCGCCGCAGCAAAACAGCTAAACGCAAAAAATAAGACAACAGCCATATTTACTGGCGTTTTTGCAGGTATAGGCTTTGCAATAATCATTGCCTGTCTTACGCAGTTTACAACTGTCATTAAAAGAGGGTACTGGAATATCTGGTTCATGCTTATAGGAATAGGCGCCGCAATTATCTATGCCGTATGTATGTGGATTTTTGCAGGTAAAAAGAAAGGGAAAATCCTTGCGGCAGTATGGAATACAGCCGGAGCCGTGCTCGCTGCGGATATGATAGCCTACAGCCTCCCGGCGGTGCTTATGTTTCCGGGAGAGTTTGTGCTGGCTGACGAAAGCGTATTCAGTACGGAGTTTTTGCTAAAGCTGATTGGCTACCTTTTGGGATTCCTTATAGTGATTCTTACTGCAGTGGCGGTGTACAGAGTAGTCAGGGCGCTGCCGGCCGGTTGGATACGGGTATTGTTTACCGCGGTATTGGCTCTGTTTTGTGTGACGGCTTCGGGAGTTCTTATTCAATCCATGTTCAACCGGTGGATAAAGGTAAGCTCCGGGCTTTTCGGCTATTCATCATTTGTTGTAAATAATTTTAACGGATTTTTGATAGGAGTTGTGTTAATTTCCCTGATTTTCCCCGTAGTCCTTATAGTGTTAAGCGGAGGGAAAACCCGGGAGTACAATAACCCTGCCCAAAAAAGAAGGATACGGGCCGAAAGCAGAGGAAAGAGGCGATGGGCTGTATTTTTGATTGTGCTTTTCGGATTGGGAATAATCACACTTACGGGTCTCAAATCTTACAACGACAGGGAAGTGGTTCTTTCGCCTGCAGAGCCGTTTGAGCTTGCCGGGGAAGAGATACATATTCCCACACAGCAGATAGAAGACGGACATTTACACAGATTTGCATTCAAAGCCTCGGACAATACAGAGGTGCGTTTTATAGTTATAAAGAAAAATGAGGCGGCTTACGGAGTGGGGCTGGATGCCTGTGATATCTGCGGCGAAACGGGATATTTCGAAAGAGACGGGCAGGTGGTATGCAAGCTTTGCGATGTGGTGATGAATAAATCTACCATAGGCTTCAAAGGCGGGTGCAATCCCATTCCGCTTGCCTATACCATGGCAAACGGTCAGATGGTTATCAAAACGGGGGATCTGGAGGCTGAAAAGTCCAGATTCAGCAAATAAAAATTAAAAGGCAGGTTTGATTATGTTTTGGAGAATGGTACGGGGTACGCTTTTCCGTCAGAAAACGAAAATGATCATGATTGCGGTGACTATAGCTCTGGGCGCTTCTCTTGCAACAGCCATGATAAATGTAATGTTTGATGTGGGAGATAAGGTAAACCGTGAGCTTAAGACCTATGGGGCAAATATAACGGTGCTTCCTAAAGAAGCATCCCTGCTTGGCGATCTTTACGACGTAGAGGAGGGTGGCGAACAAACCGGACAGTATTTAAAGGAGTCAGAGCTTGGAAATATCAAGACGATTTTCTGGGCTTACAATATCGTTGATTATGCGCCTTATCTTAATGCTAATGTGACATTTAACGGTAAAGAAACGAGGCTTACAGGCACATGGTTTGATTATACTCTTGATTTGCCCACCGGAGAGAGTGTTACAACAGGCATAAACAGGATGAAGACCTGGTGGGATGTGGATGGAGAATGGTTAAATGATGCCGAACACGATACTGCAATGGTGGGATCTGCCGTTGCCAAAAGAGAAAATGTAAATACCGGAGACACGATAAGTGTTTCGGCACAAAACGGTGAGCGGGAGCTTAAAGTAAAGGGCGTTTTTAATGCGGGAGACGATTCTGATGAATGTATATATGTTCCTTTAGATACAGCGCAGGAGCTTACGGGAAAGGACGGGGCCGTAAGCAGCATAGACGTCAGCGCTCTTACCACACCGGATAACGAGCTTTCAAGAAAAGCCGCAAAAAATCCGGACAGTCTGTCCGTCAAGGAAATGGAAACATGGTACTGTACGGCTTATGTCAGCTCTATCGCATATCAGATAGAAGAGGTTATGACAGACAGTGTGGCTAAGGCGGTGAGGCAGGTGGCAGAGTCTGAGGGTGCCATCCTTGATAAAACCAGACTGCTTATGCTTCTGATAACCATTTTAAGTCTTATAGGTTCGGCTCTGGGCATATCAAACCTTGTTACCGCAAGCGTTATGGAGCGAAGTAAAGAGATAGGACTGATAAAGGCGATTGGCGGAAAGAGCGGTTCCGTTTCATGGCTGGTTCTTACGGAGATACTGCTTACGGCTCTTGCAGGAGGCGTGGTGGGATATTTTGCAGGGCTTGGCTTTGCACAGATAATCGGTCATACGGTTTTTGGCTCCGCCATATCCGTTAAGCCCATGGTTATCCCCATAGTGGCGGTTATAGTGTTTGTGGTAACAATAGCAGGAAGCCTGCCGGCCATAAGATATCTTCTGCGCCTCAGACCCGCGGAAGTCCTGCATGGGCGGTGACCGGATTGCATATTGGCTGAGAATAAACATTTATGAAGCATTGACAATAAGGAATTATTTTTATGAATAAAAGAAAAATGTATCTTCGCATGGTTACAAGCTCCATTATGCGGCGGAGATCAAGAATGATTATAGCATTGCTGGCGGTAGCTATCGGAGCCACAATATTCTTCGGGCTGGCCACTATTTACATAGATATTCCTCAGCAAATGGGGCAGGAGTTTCGTTCCTACGGAGCAAATATGATATTTCTGCCATCAGAAGACGGCGAAAGTATTTCTGATGATACCGTAAAGAAAATAAAAAGCTCCATACCTGAAAATGATCTGGTGGGAATGGCACCATACAGATATGAAAATGTCAGAATAAATGAGCTTCCGTTTATGGCTGCCGGCACTGATTTCGAAGAGGTGCAAAAAACCGCGCCCTACTGGTACATAACCGGAAGCACTCCGGCAAATGAAGGGGAGGTGCTCGCAGGAAAGGGTCTGGCCGAAACAATAGGAGCCGGCGAGGGAGATGAAATTTCCATAAAGATAGAAACAGGTGATGATAAGACGGAAGAATTTACATTTACCGTGGCGGGCATACTGCAAACCGGCGGAAATGAAGAGGAATACGTCTTTATGTCTGTGGAGGATATGGAAAGGATCAGCGGCGCAAAAGAAGGCTGCGATGTTTTAGAGTGCAGCATCAGGCAGTCGGCTCAGGAGCTTAAGGACTTTTCAGAAAAAATAGAATCCGAAATTCCGGAAGTTACCCCGAGGCTTGTTAAAAGAGTCGCCGAGTCTGAAGGGACTGTGCTTACAAAGCTTCAGGCGCTGGTGCTTCTTGTTACCATAGTTGTGCTTGGTCTGACTATGGTGACCGTTGCTACTACAATGATGGCGGTCGTGGTGGAAAGACGAAAGGAAATCGGACTTAAAAAAGCCCTGGGTGCGTCAAACGGAAGCATAACCGGTGATTTTTTGGGAGAAGGCTTTTTCCTCGGACTTTTCGGAGGAGGCATAGGAATTGGCCTGGGCTTTTTATTTGCCCATGCGGTAAGTCTGAATGTTTTTTCCAGAACGGTTTTTTTCCATCCGGTTCTTATTCCCATAACTCTTGGGATTTCAGCCGGAGTCACCATTCTTGCTTGTCTTATTCCCGTAAGAAGGGCTACGGATGTGGATCCCGCGCTGGTGCTTAAGGGTGAGTGATTTGATTTGGAACGTCATAAGTGCAGCATATATTGAACAAGGTCTTATATAAAAAACGGAGAATTTTTATGAATCTTCTTGAAGTAAAAAATGTTTCTAAGATATACGGAAATCTTAAGGCTCTTGACGATGTCAGCTTTAATGTCAAAAAGGGCGAATGGGTGGCGATAATGGGACCATCCGGCTCCGGCAAGAGTACGGTGATGAATATTATAGGGGGTATGGATACGGCTTCTGAAGGCACGGTGATTCTTGACGGAGTGGATATTACAAAGGAAAAGGATAAAAACCTTACAAATATCCGACGGGATAAAATAGGACTCATTTTTCAGCAGTTTCATCTTATAAATTATCTTACGGCAGTTGAGAATGTTATGGTTGCCCAGTATTACCACAGTATGCCTGATGAAAATGAGGCGCTGGCGGCGCTGGAAAGAGTGGGGCTTAAAGAGAGGGCGAAACATTTACCTGCCCAGCTTTCCGGAGGTGAACAGCAAAGATGTTGTATAGCCAGGGCGCTTATAAATTATCCGGCGCTTATTCTGGCGGATGAGCCTACGGGTAATCTGGATGAAGCCAATGAGAAAAAGGTGCTTGATATATTTAAGCAGCTTCATAATGAGGGGGCTACACTCATAGTGGTTACACATGATATTGAAGTGGCGGAGCAGGCTCAGAGGACTATTGTGCTGGAGCATGGAAGGCTGGCTAAGATTGTGGAAAATGAGTCTTTTGGGAATTTAGAGGAATCCGGGGCAAATGCTGCAAAGAACGGGGGCTATGCGGCTAAAGGAGGGCTTGGACAGTATGGCAAGCCGAAGAGAAGTACGAGGCCGGGAGAGTGAAGCATTTTACGGCGTTTCAGGTAAATATGTTTTTTATATGAAAGGAGCATGATCATGAAAAGGAAGGTTTTAGGTTTGATTTTGGCCGGCGCAGCAGGCGCCTTTGCACTGACAGGGTGTGCAGGAGGGGAGCAGTCGGTTGATGAAAAGACAGCGGCTCTTAAGCCGGGTACTTATACGGGACAAAGCAGTGAAAATGATGAGGAGGGCGGCGGATACGCTACGGTCAGTCTTACCATAGGTGAAAATAACGCCATAGAAGATGTGGTTTTTGAAACGTTTGAAAAAAACGGAACAAGTAAATATACGGAGGATTACGGCAAGATAAACGGCGAGGTCTCCAATAAGTCTTATTATGAAAAAGCTCAGAAGGCGGTGGAAGCAAGTAAGGGGTATGCTAAGCAGTATATGGAGACTCAGAGCCTGACAGAGGTGGATGCGGTTTCCGGAGCAACCATTTCCTATAACCAGTTTGTAGAGGCGGTGCAGTCTGCCTTGCAAAAAGCAACGCAGTAAAAAGCTTTTGAAAGCATGGTAATATGAGAAGCGGATTGTTAAGAAAAATAATTATAGTTTTATGTACAGTGGCGGCGGTTACGGGTATCGGCTTTTTTACGTACCGGCCGCCTTCTTTTCTTGACGGGATAACAGGTGCCACTAAAAGGATATCTGATAATGATAAGTTGGAGGGAAGCTATATTTTTGTTATGAACACCGACGCTGATTGCTTTAAGTTAAAGGAAAACAGAGAGCTTCTGAAAGCTGCCATGTCGGGAGAAGAAGAAATTTTTTTGGGAAACACGGAGCTCTCATTTTCACTCGCCGTATCAGGTGATGAAAAAGCGCTGACTGATTATGCCCAAGGTGTAAAAGAAAAATTGCAAAAGAATGGTATAAATGCTAGTGTCTGTATATACGACCGGGTGATGCTTCGTTCCCGGATACTTGCGGGAAAGTATGATTCGTTTGTTTCCACAAGGGGTTTTATAGAGGCAGAGGCTCTTGAACACTCAGACTTTTCGGTTATTACTGCGGAAAATATGAAAGGAAAGACACAATGAGAAAACTCAATACCATTTTTTCCGTAATTCTTATTGTTATTTTCCTCTTACACGGAATTTTCGGAAGCCTGCAGCTTTTGCGTGTCAATGTGAATTTTCCCGGAAAGACTCTTGGCTGGATCGGAATGGCGGTTCTGGCAGCGCATACCGTAATCGGCGTTATTCTTACGATACAGACCCTTAGGGCTTCTAAGAAAAACGGAGATAATTATATTAAGCAAAATGCTTTGTTTTGGACAAGGCGCGCCAGCGGACTGGCTATTCTGATTTTGATTTTTTTTCATATAGGAACGTACGGCGCCAAAATAAACGGCAATTTTGTATTGTTTGAATTTACCACGGTTAAGCTTATAGCCCAGCTTTTGCTTATAGTGGCTCTTTTTGTCCATATTTTTGTAAATGTTAAACCCCTTCTTATGGCAAAAGGAGTGATAAAACACAAAGAGCGAAGGGTTGATATTTTCTTAATTCTTTCGGTTCTGGTTTTGTTTTTTTCGGGAGCGGTGATATTTTATTACATAATGTGGCAAGTTTAGTGAGGAAGCAGTCAGTGAGGACAGATAAAGAAAAAATTCTTATAACAGGCTCCGGTCTGGCGGGGCTGTCCGCCGCACTGGAATGTGCCCTTAACGGGAAAGAGTCGATTCTTATTTCCTCCGCCCCTTCTCAGAGAGCCCAGTCGGTTATGGCGGAGGGCGGAATAAATGCAGCGTTGGACACAAAGGGTGAGTCAGATTCCCCCGAAGAGCATTTTCAGGATACCTTAAAAGCAGGATGCTTCCTTGCCGACGCTCGGGCGGTAAGAGGCATGACTGAAGCGGCGCCCGGCATAGTTATGAGTCTCAAAGACATGGGTGTATGCTTTAATCTTGATGAAAACGGTGATCCTGATTTGAGAAATTTCGGAGGACAGAAAAAGAAGAGGACGGCATATGCAAAAAGCGATACGGGCAAGCAGATAATGACGGCTCTTACGGATGAGGTGAGAAAATATGAAGCATCCGGAATGATTACGCGTTTTATGAATCATTCCTTTGAGACCCTGCTTTTTTCGGATTGCGACAGACAGGTGTGCACCGGCTGCCTCATAAGAGATGACTATACGGACGAGATACTGCGATTCGAGTCGTCTGCGGTAATTATTGCTACCGGAGGAATGCACGGTCTTTTCGGAAATACTACCGGATCAAGGTTGAATACGGGAGATGCCGTCGCTGAGCTTTTCAGACTCGGAGCGGAGATTATTAATCCGGAGTTTATACAGTATCATCCCACCACCGTATCAAGCGGGGGAAAGCGCATGCTTATAAGCGAGGCGGCAAGAGGCGAAGGAGGAAGACTTTTTGCCATGAAGGAATCGGACAGATGGTACTTCATGGAGGAGAAATATCCGGAGCTTGGCAATCTTATGCCAAGAGATATAACGGCAAGAGAAATATGGCGGACAGGGAAAAAATATCCTGTATTTCTTGATATGACACATTTGCCTGATGATATTATGGAAAATAAGCTGTCGGGAATTGTGGAGGACTGTATTACTTATCTGAATCTGAATCCGCGAAAGGAGCCGATTCCCGTGGAGCCGGGCATTCATTATTTTATGGGCGGATTAAATGCCGGCAGAAATCACATGACGAATATACAGGGTCTGTTTGCGGCGGGAGAGTGCTGCGGCCTTTATCACGGAGCCAACAGGCTGGGTGGAAATTCACTTCTTGGCGCCGTTTACGGAGGCAGGATGGCCGGGAAAAACGCCTGTGATTATAGTGAGCATAACACATTAACAGCAGGCTCGGATTCGTTTTATGATGATTTGTCAGGCAAATGTACTATTTCCGATAAGGATCGTGTGTTGCTGCAAAATACCCTGAATAAATGCATGGGTGTGGTGCGAAGTGAAAAGGAGCTTCAGGAGGGTCTTGAAATAATACGCGGGATTGAGGGTGACGCAGCGCGCCTCGGAGAGGCGCTATGTGCGGCAGCGTTGGAGCGCAGAGAAAGCAGGGGAGCACATTTTCGCGAAGATTATCCGGATACAAGGGAAAGCTTTTGCAAAAGCACTGTTTTAAGGAGATAAATATGAAGGTGCGGGTTAAAATATTCCGGGGAAATAATTTCAATGAAAGAAGCCCCAAGGATTATCAGATTTTTGAATATACAGGTGATGAGAAAGCATCCGTGGCGCAGCTCTTATATGAACTGAATTCCACGGATGAGCTTGTGGATGCAGACGGCAATAAATGTGAAAAGATTTCATGGGAATGCAGTTGCTTTGTTAAAAAATGCGGTGCCTGCGCGATGAGGATAAACGGCGTTCCCCGTACGGCATGTTCATTCTTTTTGTATGAGCTTAAAGACCGTGAGCTTACCCTGGAACCCTTAAGCAAATTTCCTCTTGTAAAAGATTTGACGGTAGACAGAAGCTTTATTTTTGAAAGTCTGAAAAATATAAGCCTTTGGCTTGAGGGAAAAGCCGGGCACAGCCCCGAAACCCATGAGTTCAGATACGGTTCCGCCAAATGCCTGATGTGCGGATGCTGCCTGGAAGTCTGTCCCAATTTCAGGGTCGGGGGTAAATTTACGGGAGCCGTCACCCCGGTTAATATGTTCAGAATACTTGACGGGCAGGAAAAAAACGATCACAGGAAGGATTTGAAACGCAGCTATTCGAAAAGTTATTACGAGGGCTGCGGAAAATCCCTTTCATGCCGTGATATCTGCCCCGCCGGGATACCGGTGGACGATCTGATAGCAAGAAGCAATGCGGCAGCCGTGTGGGGCCGGGGTTGAGAGTGTATGGGGATTCTTCCCTAAGTTCCTTTCTGAAAAAGAAAAGAGCAAAAAGAAAACGCATGCCTATGCCGAAAAATTCGTTGACGCTTTTAGAAGAATAAATAAAAAAGGCTTCTATGAGCTATCGTCTGATAGGGATTATCAGAGAGGGTAAAATGTATGTATGCCATTCGGTCTACTGGTTACCCCGTCAATTTATTCAGTAGGGGGGCGACCTGTAAATAAAAAACACACCCTTGCGGGGTGTGCGTGGTTTCAATGTGCTACAAACCCAGTATTTATGCGGTTTTTTATGTAAATGTATGTTAATTCATAATAAAAAGACCTCATCCTGATTAAAATATAGTAAATATATTTTATCACGATAAAGTCTTTTTTTGCAATCAGCGCATACATCCGGATTCTCAGCTTTTTTAATCCCAAATGATTGAAATTCATTGCAAATCACTTAAAAAAAATTGCTTTCTTATTCCTGATGATGAGGGAATACTATAACGATTCACCTTTTTTCAGATATCTGATAATATTCCTCTGCAGCTGCTTGTATCTTTCCAGCGTATTTTTATTCTTACAACAATATTCCCTGGCAATCTCCTGATTCGGAACATAGTTTACCGGGATATTATACAGATCAAACTGTTCCCTGGTAAGATCGACGTACCTGCCATTCAGCTTATTGAAATAGTGTGTTCCACCGCCATCAACTTTTATTTTATGTATGGTTCCGCCGAACATATCATAAACAAGCGTTGCAGTAATTGCGCACTGTCCGTAAGACGGATCATTCGGCACCCATTCCTTCTGGCATGACGGATAGGCTGTTTCTTTCGCCCAGCACTGTTCCAATACGGCAAAGAGCTCCAACAGATTCGTAATGCCCGGGAATTGAGCCACCGGTTTACACACCATATCCTTACATTCATCTCCATAAAAGAGATATTTATGTGGCCGCAGCTTCTCTTCCATTTTCCTTACAGCCGTTTCAACAGCCGGATTCTTCTCGCTCATCGTCATTCTCCTTTAGCGCTATTATATATTCCTGTAAAAACCGGCAATCCTGTCTCGGTATCCATAATCGCATAGACAAACGGTCTGTCCAACCGCACCTCTTTGATATTGTCAAAATCCGGCGCACACCCTGCAACGACAACCGCCATTGTAACTGCTGCCGCCTTTGTTCCTTGCCTGTCAACCTCTATGTGAGCTTTATGTATGATGGAATCCACCTTCAGCCACTCATTGGACATCGGAGAAAAATCAGCTTCCGGCGTAAATACTGTATGTATCCCCATTTCTTTACACAATGCCGTCAGGTCTTTGCCAAAATCATATTTGAACTCCGGCATAGTGACATATACCGTGCCGGAGGAAGCCACATCAAAAAGTTTACTGAAGTCTATCTGCTTCACTGCACTGAGAAGGAAGGACGCACTTTTCTTCTTAGGCAGTAACGCCATGAAAGCATATTTTTCATTTTTGTACGGCTTCATAAATCCTGTAAAGAAATCATCCTCAATATATGTGTCCTCAGAGCTTTCCAGCATCTGAACCCCACTTACGGTACCGTCAGCATTATTGAAATCATCTTCATGGATATCATCTTCCCCGTATTCTTCCATCCACTCAGCGCAAAAGGCTATCGCGTTTATGAGACACGCAAGCATTTGATTCATGGACTCGTCTGCAACATTCTCAATCATGCCGTTGGTCTTTTCTTTCACCCAGACATTCACATCCCTCACAATATCAGAGGACAGAAATAATCTGCCGTCAAAGCTTTCTTTCAAGCGCTCTTCATAGCCATCTTTGATGGATTCTTTTATAGTATCTTTCACACATACCGCGTTAGAAGACATCAGCAATCCGCTCTCTGAAGTCTCTTTCTGAAATTGTTTCAGTATAGTCATCAGTTCCTCATATGAGAACCCATCCCCAATAATCCGGACGATCTCATCTCTTGTTTTTCCTGCTACTGCATCCGCCAGTATTCCCAAAAGCATGATAACTGACATCGGCGAAAGGACAATATTTTCTCCCTTCTTTACCTCTGCAAAACGCTCCATGAGAGTCCGCGTTATCTCATTATATTTTCCTGTATATTCTTCAATCATCATTCTGAACCTCCATACCGGAATCCATGCCCTCAATGATTACAAACGGTTCCGGGAAAGCATGATCACAATACCGGCAACAGTCGTCTCGTTATTCCTTGCCGGAATAATTGTCTCAAGAAAATGCTTTACAGCATCTGCTCCCTTTATCAATACATTACTTTATTATATACGCATTTACTATCTGCGCCGTATACACCGTATGCGCATCCCTGTTTGCCATGGGATATGTACCTTCAACATCCTTCGGATACATTTTCTCTCTTATTTCTTCCGGAAGCTGACTTATGTCCAACGTCATAGCATGAAGCACCCTGCACTCTAGGGTGATGGGGTACTCCTTAATCCCGGGTGTGCCAAGCTCTACCGGCTCGCATACCGTAAGCCCGGCTTCCTTTACTTTGTCTATATCCCGACCTGATTGCCAGCCACAAATTTTATTTATATTTGCATCATGAGTCTCTATCGGAATACTTATGGAAAACTCACCGGTTCTGTCGATGCACTCCTTTGAATATCGGTTCTCTCTCACGTACGCCACAAATGTTGGCATATTCCAAGTTGTGCCGATATTTCCCCATCCGATTACCATGGAATTGAATTTGTCTGCATTTGTATTCAGCAGAATCCCTTTAGGCAACATTCCGGTAATGTGACCTGTATAATCTTCTAAATTAATCTTTTCTATCATGGTTTCACTCCTTAAAAACTACTCATTGTAGCTATGACGCTAAACCTCATTTCTGCAAAGTTCTTCCTGATCCATATCTCCGGTATGCTCTACTATAAATGATAAGTCAGTTCGGATTTTTTGAGTATAATATCACTCATTTGCATATCCTCTATGTAGACATTTTGTAATAAACTCATTTATATTTCAACAAAAACATGCATTATTTGCATATCGTATCAAAAAAACATGTGCATCTTTTGCGTAGTAACCTCATGATGACATCTATTGTCATTCTGAGCGAAGCACGCAGTGCGAAGCGAAGAATCTGTCGCGCAGCGACTTTTCCTTCAGGAATTTCGCTTGCGAAATTCCCTCATTAATGACAGCAAAAAATTCATATAATATACTTGACATAAATGGGTTAGCGTTGTATAACTATACCCACGCGTTAGCGTACGACAACTCGGCCGGGGAGCATGAGTATATCATCCCGGGGAGTGGATTGATGAAGAATCTGCGCCGCTGGCGCATAACACACAATGGAGGTTTCAAGATGGAATATACCAAAAGAGGTAACCCTGTTACCGGGTTTATTGTAGCGGGACTGTCAGTTCTGCTTTTTGTCGGGACGGCTTCTTTTTTTGCTCCATGCGGAGCGCATGAGGACGGGAAATTCGGAGCATGTCACTGGGCAGGTCAGGCGGTGATTGCCTGCGGGATAGTTTTGCTGGCAATGTCAGTTATTCATTTGATTGCAAAGTCGGGAAAATCTAAGGCTTATGTATCCGTTTCCATAGCGGCTCTTGGGATTATGACAGCAATAATCCCGGGTGTATTTATAGACCTTTGTAAAATGCCGACTATGCGTTGTCTGTCCGTTATGAGACCATCGGTTATGATAATAGGATTTGTGATTGCAGGAATTGGAGTAGCGGACGCAATAATAAGAAATGTTGCGCAGCTGCGCGAGAAGAAAGAGTTTTAACTTTAAATAAAAGATTATGGAATTTAAAAAACTTGCATTTAGAAATATTATCAGAAATAAAGCACGCAGCACAGCGCTCGTGCTTATTGTTTTATTTATGACGCTTGTAATGTACGGAGGCTCATTTGCCGTATCCGGTATGTCAAAGGGTCTGGAAAGTCTGGAGTACCGAATGGGGGCGGATGTAGTTGTTGCCCCGGCAAAGGCGGCTTCAAAGGTGGATATAGAAGAAATGCTTATGCAGGGTAAGCAGGGATATTTCTATATGGATAAAGCTGTTCTTGATGAGATTGCCAAAATAGAGGGGATAGAAAAAATAAGCGGACAGTATTATCTGGTTTCGTTAAGCGCAGGGTGTTGCTCTGTTCCGGCTCAGATTATAGGAATAGATGAGACAACGGATTTTACGGTTTCTCCGTGGATACGCCAAAGCTACGGCACGCCCCTTGAAACCTTTGATGTGGTGATTGGCTCTGATATTAACGGAGCGGTAGGCAGCACCATAACCTTTTATGATGTGGATTGTCGGGTGGTTTCAAAGCTGGAAAAAACCGGAACCGGCATGGATACCTCCGTTTACTGCAACACCGGCACTATAAAAAAGCTTATAGAAGCCTCGGTGCGGGGCGGAACAAATCTGCTTGCGGGAAATGATCCCGACAGCATAATATCAGCTGTTTACATTAAGGTTAAAGACGGGGTAAACCCTGATGACGTGAAGAATGAGATAAATCTGCATGTCAGACAGGTAAATGCAGCAAGCACCAGGGATATGATTTCGGGTGTAAGCGACAGTCTGGCGGGAATAGCGACAGTAGTGAGGATTCTTATTATTATAGTCTGGATACTTTCCATGGTGATTCTTGTAATTACATTTACAATGCTGATAAATGAAAGAAAGAAAGAGTTTGCAGTGCTTAGAACAACGGGCGCCTCAAGGAAAATGCTTTCGGGGATGATGCTTAAAGAATCTTTTATTTTAAGCGCCACCGGGGGTGTTTTGGGGATTATCGCCGGAGGAATCGCAGCGCTGCCGCTTATCTCATTTATCGAAGATAAAATGAGTCTTCCGTATCTTACGCCGTCAGCGCCTGAAATAATGATACTTGCTGCCATTAGTCTCGGTATAGCATTTGTGGTGGGACCGGCGGCTTCTGCCTACAGCGCATATCGTTTGAGCAAGGTGGACGCCGCAAGAGTGCTTAAGGAGGGAAACTGATATGCTGAGAGCCGAAAACATTTGTAAAAAGTATTTCAGGGATACTGAAGAAAGCAATTATTTTAAAGCTGTGGAGCCGGTGTCTTTTGAACTTAAAAAAGGAACGCTTACCGCAATCATGGGCAGATCCGGAAGCGGTAAGTCCACCCTTTTGTCCATGCTGGCGGGATTGCTTTCTCCGTCCGAGGGCAGAATATATGTAAATGATACTGACATTTACAGCTTATCAGACAGGGAACTGTCGGTGTTCAGAAATAAGAATATAGGAGTAGTCCCCCAGGGTTATACCGGCCTTTTTAATCTTACATGCGCAGAAAATATTATGCTGCCTGCGGGGATGCACAGAGAAAACAAAGTGTCAGAAGTACATGTCAGGGACAGAGCCCGGGAGCTTATGGAGGAGCTGGGGATATATGAGCTGAGAAAAATATACCCTGCCCAAATGTCAGGCGGTGAAATGCGCCGTATGGCTATAGCAAGAGGAATAATAAATGACCCCGGACTCATTTTGGCAGATGAGCCCACGGGAGATCTGGATGATGAAAATACGGCGCTTGTTTTCCGGCTTTTAAGACGGATGGCGGATGGGGGCGCGGCAGTTATGGTTATAACTCATGAAGCTTCCGGCAGGGAATATGCTGATGAATGTATAATGATGACGGCAGGGGAATGTTTTTTTGATATGTAAAAGCAAACAAAAATAATTGTTGACTTTCAGAGATTTATTCTGTACAATCATAAAAGTTAGCGCGGTCTAACTTTTATTTTTGCAACTATGTTAGCGTGCACTAACTAAGGGAGACGATATGTTAGAAGAGCTTATTATAAGTCAATGCGCCCCGACCCTTGCGGGATTAAAGACAGGAAATATTTTTAACTGTTCCTGCAACCGCCGTAAGGGTTTGTATGAGTGCATAAGTCAAATGAATAACAGGCTTTCCGAAAAAGGCTTAAGATTTATACCTCTGAAGATATACGGGAGCCGGGCTATGATTTACGTTTACAGACCTGACCGGCTTAAAAAAGATTTGGAGGATGAGGATGCTGCGGCAATACTAAAGAGCCTGGGTTATACATGCCGTGATATGCACAAATGTATAAACAGACTCAGGGAGCGTCTTAAAGGTCGTAAGGATTTTCCTCATGAAATAGGTCTTTTTCTGGGCTACCCTCCTGAGGATGTGAAGGGGTTTATTGAAAACGGGGCAACGGGTCATAAGCTTTCCGGTTACTGGAAGGTTTACGGAGATGTAAAAAAAGCTTTGAAGACATTTGCTCTTTACAAAAAATGTACCAGAGTGTATTTGAATCGCTGCGCCTGCGGAGTGTCCGTGGAAAGACTGGCGGTAGCGGGTTGAAAATTTTATTATTAAAAGGGAAAGGTGTTTTTTTATGAGTAAGGTAGCGGTAGTTTATTGGAGTCAGACAGGCAATACAGAGGCTATGGCAAATGCCGTGGCTGAAGGCATCACATCTGCCGGCGGCGAGGCAGCGCTTATTAACGCAGGAGATTTTGACCCGGGAGCGGTCACGGAATATGACGCGATTGCATTCGGCTGCCCGTCTATGGGTGTTGAAGTGCTTGAAGAGTCGGTATTTCAGCCCATGTGGGACGAAGTAAAGGGCAGTCTTGCAGGTAAAAAAATTGCTCTTTTTGGTTCCTACGGCTGGGGAGACGGCGCATGGATGCGTGACTGGGAGGAAGACTGCAAATCAGCGGGGATTGAGCTTGCAACAGAAAGTGTTATGGCAAACGAAGCCCCCGGCGATGATGAAACAAAAGAATGTAAAGAGCTCGGAAAAGCGCTTGTTTAATTTAACAGACTGACATGTGCAGCCCTTTGTCTGACGGTGATGCGGGAAAATACCGTCGGAAGGGCTTTTTTTAATGCGAATTGTAAGAACTGCCCGGGGTTTTACTCTTGTGTTATAATGCTTGAAAATATATTGCAAACAAAAAAATTGTTACATTACGTGAACCGTACCTGTTGACATATTAGATTTTGGACTAAGATAAAGAAAAAATGAGCATAGGAATAATTTTACATGAGCCGGAACAGCCCGGAAACACGGGTGCAATCGGCAGAACATGCATATGTGCGGGTGCGAGCCTGCACCTCATACGCCCTCTCGGATTTTTCACGGACGAAAAGTCTTTAAAGCGGGCAGGCCTTGATTACTGGCCGCGTCTTGGCACCCGGGAATATGATTCGTATGAAGATTTCCTGAAAGAGCACCCGAAAGCAAAGGTCTGGTATGTGACGACCAAGGCAAAAAAGACCATCGCAGAGGGGGACTACAAAGACGGAGACTTTTTGATGTTCGGTAAAGAGAGTGCCGGCATTCCGGAAGAAATTCTTGCAGAAAATCCCGACAGCTGCGTGCGTATCCCGATGAAAGCGGGAGAACGTTCCCTTAATCTGTCGAATGCCGTATCGATTGCGCTCTACGAGGCACTCAGGCATCTGGATTATGCAGGGCTTGAAAAGTACGGTGAATTGCACAGGTTGAAGGCACGCAGGCTTTAAAGAAAGGTTTACTTATGAAAGATGAGATAAGAGCACGTATTAAGAATCTACGGGACCGCATGCGGGAGAAGAATATCGATATCTGTTACATCACGGGAGACGATTATCATCTGTCCGAATACTCGGGAGCATACTTCGGGACAAGAGAATTCTTTTCGGGCTTTACGGGCTCTGCTGGCGTGCTTGTCATAACGCGGGACAGTGCAGGTCTTTTTACGGACGGAAGATATTTTACCCAGGCAAAAAATCAGCTTGCAGATACGGGTATAGATCTTATGAAGATGGGAATGAAGGGCGTGCCGACGGCTAAGGAATATATTGCGGATTTATGCGCGGGGTCGGATGAGTCGCCGTGTACGATTGCCTTTGACGGGCGCACGGTAAGCGCGGCGTTTGGAGATGAACTTGCGGCAATTAAAGGTGCCACAGTAATGGCAGACTTCGACCCGGTAGGAGACTTATGGGACGGGCGCCCTGCATTTCCCGTATCCGAAGTTTTCGTGCTTGATGAAAAATATACGGGTGAATCGGCTCTAAGTAAGCTAAAGCGAGTGCGAATGAAGATGGAAGAATACGGGGCGGATGTTTGTGCTCTTTCCTCTCTTGATGATATTGCCTGGACGCTTAATATGCGCGGGGCGGACGTGGAATGTAATCCCGTCTTTATGTCGAATCTTTTAATCGGGAAAGACCGGGCGACTCTTTTTATTCAGAGCGATGCGCTAAATGAAGATGTACGAACATACCTCTTACAAACCGGTGTTGACATTAAGGATTACGATAAATTTTACGAGGAGTGCGAAAACTTAAAGCTTGAGGGTAAGGTCTTTCTTGCCGATAAGAAAAGAATAAATTACCGGCTTTTTGAAATCATAAAGGATGAGAAGACCATCTTAAAGGAAAACCCGACAGTCCTTTTTAAAGCGATAAAAAATGAAACGGAAATTGTTAATCTTACCGAAGTGCACAGGCACGACGGCGCCTGTGTGACAAGGCTTATGATGTGGGCAAAGGGGCTCACAGACGGAGAGGCAACCGAGCTTGACGCCGCTACATTTGTCGATGAACAAAGAAAAAAGATCGAAGATTTTTATGACTTCAGCTTCCCGACAATAAGCGCATACGGCGCAAATGCCGCCATGATGCACTACGCGGCAACGCCCGAAAATAATGCCGTCATAAGAAAGGGCGGTATGCTTTTAGTGGATTCGGGAGGACAGTATCTTCGCGGGACTACCGATATTACGCGAACCTTTGCCATTGGAGAGGTGAGTGACGGGATGAAGAAGGCATTTACGCTTACGCTAAAGGGCATGCTTGCTTTGGCGGATGCCGTATTTCTTAAGGGCTGCAGCGGGTACAGTCTTGATGTCCTGGCAAGAGAAGCACTTTGGAAGGAAGGCATTGATTACAGATGCGGTACGGGTCACGGTGTGGGATATATGTTAAATGTTCATGAATCGCCGAACGCATTTCGCTGGAAATATAATCCCGGAGTAAGCGAGATTGCAGATATTGAGCCCGGAATGGTGACGACGGATGAGCCGGGTGTCTATGAGGAAGGAAGATACGGAATCAGAATAGAAAATGAGTTACTCTGCGAGAAGGCATTTGAAAATGAGTACGGTATTTTTTTAAGATTTAAAACCCTGACATTGGCCCCGATCGACCTTGACCTTATAGACGTGAAATATATGAACGCGGATGACATTGCGCGGTTAAATGATTATCACCGCACGGTGAGACGTGAGCTTATGCCTCTTATGGAGGATGAGTCGGAGCGGGAGTTTTTGGAAAGATATACCGCGGAATTAAAATAATTGCATTTAAAATGTAAATAATGATATACTAACCGTCGACAGTTCGTTTGCGCCATCCTGTCGTTAAAAAAATACCAGGGCTGATTTTTTTGTGTATACTTTTAAACTTAAGCGCCAAGTAAGGGGCTTTAGTTTTTGTGATAACAAAATTTAAGGTCCCCGGTATAACCGCACGGGGGCTTTTTGTTTTGGAAGGAAAGGTTTATGTATCACATAAGAACGGAAGCGGCTTTTGATTCCGCTCATTTTTTAAAAGGATATAAAGGAAAATGCAGCAATCTGCACGGCCACAGATGGCGTGTGACTGCAGAGATAAAAAGCGATGTCTTAAAGACGGACACACAGACCGGAGGCATGGTTGAGGATTTCGGCGATATTAAACACGCTTTACGTGAGATTTGCGACGGAATGGATCATACCTTCATATATGAAAAGGGTTCATTAAAACCTGAGACGCTTGAAGCTTTGAAAAATGAGGAATTTCATTTGACGGAAGTGCCTTACAGGCCGACGGCGGAAAATCTGGCAAAGGATATTTTTGACAGATTAAAGGACAAAGGCTTTAACATGGCCCGGGTCGAGGTTTATGAAACGCCGGATAACCGTGCAACGTATGGGGAGTGATAACTTGAAGGTTGTTGAAAAGTTTATAAGCATAAACGGTGAGGGACAAAAGGCCGGAGCACTTGCGGTCTTTATTAGATTTAAAGGCTGCAACATCAGCTGCTCGTATTGTGATACCGCATGGGCAAATGAGGACATTTGCGAATATGAGGAAATGTCACCGGGGGAGATTGCAGACTACGTGAAGTCGACAGGTATAAAGCTTGCGACGCTTACCGGGGGCGAGCCTCTTTTGCAACCGGAAATACCGGAACTCATTGAAGCGTTAAAGGATGCGGGAGTCGAGGTTGAGATCGAGACGAACGGAAGTGTTGATATAGGTCCTTTTTGCAATGAGAACAGACCGATATTTACGATGGATTACAAGCTGCCCTCAAGCGGATGTGAGCAGTACATGTTAACGGAGAATTTCCGGCTCCTCACAGGGGCAGATACGGTAAAGATGGTATGTGCCGATGTGGGAGACATGGAAAGGGTAAAGGAGATCATAGAGGAGTATGATCTGGCAGGCAGATGCGAGGTTTTGCTTAGCCCGGTATTTGGGAAAATGGACCCGGCGCGGATGGTTGAATATATGGCGGAAAATAAAATGAACGACGTTCGGATGCAGCTGCAGATGCATAAGGTTATATGGAATCCGGATGAAAAGGGAGTTTAGGAGAGAAAGGCATAATCATGATAGATCAAAAAGCGATAGAAGAACACGTCAGGGGAATACTTAAGGCGTTGGGAGACGATCCCGAAAGAGAAGGCTTAAAGGAGACGCCGCAGCGCGTTGCTCAGATGTATGCGGAAGTGTTCGAAGGGATGAATTATACAAATGACGAGATCGCAGAGATGTTTGACAAGACATTTGAAGACGGATTCGAGTCCAGCACGAGCGACAGCATCGTGGTTGTAAAAGATATTGAATTCTTTTCATATTGCGAGCATCACATGGCGCTTATGTATAACATGAAGGCAAGCGTTGCATATATCCCAAACGGCAAGGTAGTAGGACTTTCGAAGATTGCGCGAATAGTCGACATGGTTGGAAGAAGACTTCAGCTTCAGGAAAAGATAGGCATGGACATAGCCGATATCATTTCCAAAATAACGGGAAGTGAAGATGTGGCCGTGACGGTTGAGGGTTATCACAGCTGTATGACGGCGCGCGGAATCAAAAAAAGCAACAGTAAGACATTTACGTATGAGATGCGCGGGAAGTTTAAGGAAGATAAGACACTTCAGATGTATCTGCAGTAAGACGGACGGGGGACCGGATTTATGAAAGCATTGGTTCTTTTCAGCGGAGGAATCGATTCGAGCACGGCTCTTGCGATGGCCGTTGAAAAATACGGAAGCGATGAGGTTATCGCGCTTTCCTGCTTTTACGGACAAAAGCACGACAGGGAGATAGAGGCGGCAAAAAATGTCGCCGCGCATTATGGCGTGAAACAAAAGATTTTAAATCTTGCAAAGATTTTTGAAGACAGCGACAGCGCACTGCTTAAGGCTTCCGGGGAGGATATCCCGAAGGAAAGCTACGTTGAAGGGAAGGATAAGGAGGGGCTAATAAGTACCTATGTACCGTTTCGAAACGGACTTTTTCTGTCGGTTGCGGCAAGTGTCGCACAGGCAAACGGTTGCGAGGTCATTTACTACGGAGCCCACAAAGACGATGCGGCAGGCGCGGCATACCCGGACTGCACACCGCAGTTTAACGAGGCCATGGCAAAGGGCATCTTAGAGGGCACCGGTCATGAGGTCAGGCTGGAAGCGCCTTTTATTAACGCGAATAAGGCAGACGTTGTAAGGATGGGACTTGCTCTTGGCGTGCCGTATGAGCTTACGTGGTCCTGCTACGAGGGCGGAGACAAACCGTGCGGTAAGTGCGCAACGTGTATAGACAGAAAGAAGGCATTTGAGGAGAACGGGGTAAAGGACCCGGCGGGAGAATAAAATGAGAGAAAACGAAGACATTACATTACTTGGAAATAAAAACGTACAGTACAAATCGGACTACGACCCGGACGTACTTGAAGCTTTTGATAATAAACACCCGGACAACGATTATTTTGTTAAATTCAACTGTCCGGAATTCACATCGCTTTGCCCGATTACGGGACAGCCGGATTTTGCAAATATCATAATTTCATACGTTCCGGATAAGAAGATGGTCGAGAGCAAGAGCCTGAAGCTGTATCTTTTTTCATTCAGGAATCACGGCGATTTTCATGAGGACTGCATTAACATCATAATGAAGGATCTGATAAAGCTCATGGACCCCAAGTACATCGAGGTATGGGGGAAGTTTTTGCCAAGAGGCGGGCTCTCAATCGATCCGTACTGCAATTACGGAAGACCGAAAACGAAGTGGGAAGAAGTTGCATGGAAGAGGCTTTCGGAGCATGACTTATATCCGGAAAATGTTGATAACAGGTAAAGGAGTATATTCGTGACAGGAAATAAGGTAGTAATAGTAGGCGCGGGAAATGTCGGACAGGCAATTGCATATACGCTTATGGTACGCCTTCAGGCAAGAGAAATCATATTCATAGATGTGGATGAGAAACGTGCGGAAAGTGCAGGCCAGGATATTGCGCACGGCACCGGTTTTTTCAGTCAGGTGTGGCTTAGAGCCGGCGATTACAGTGATTGCGCGGATGCGGATATCATCATAATTACGGGCGGAGTGGGTCGAAAGCCCGGTCAGTCGAGACTTGAGCTTGCAACGGTAAATATAAATATCGCAAGAGAAATGACCCGCAGCATAATGGAACATGCTAAAAATCCGCTTATACTCGTGGTGACCAATCCCGTGGATATTGTAACGGCAGCAGTGCTTAAGGAGTCAGGTCTTCCACGCGGCAGGGTTATCGGAAGCGGAACCTCTCTTGATACCGCAAGATTCAGATATATCGTAAGCGAAGAGCTCAAAACCGACGTAACCGACGTGAATGCCTACGTCCTCGGAGAGCATGGCGACAGTCAGGTACTTATATGGAGTGACGTAACAATCGGCGGAATACCGCTTGATGATTATGAGGAGCAGCTTGGTATTCATATCGACAGAGAGACCGTAGAAGAATATACAAAAAAGGGCGGCGCTAAGATAATAGAAGGCAAGGGCGCGACATTCTACGGAGTTGCGATGGCTGTTTCCGACATAGTCGATAACATTCTTAACGTGCAAAGAGGCATAGTTCCCGTTGCCCATATGCTTGATAAGAGATTCGGGGAAATGGCGGGAGTTGTTATGTCCATGCCGTGTATTTTAAATAAGGACGGCATCGTAAAGACCATGGTTATTCCGATGAATGAAGAAGAGAATGAAAACATGAAAAAGTCGTGTCAGGTACTGAAGGAATTTCAGAAAAATGTGGGGCTTTAAGTGCGGCTTAAAAGATTTTAGGGAATTTATGAAAAGAAAAGTGTTTTGGCAGGCAGGGAGAGTGGAAATTGAAACGTAAATGTATTTATACAGGGCGCGTGACGGATATTGTGGATTTTGGAGGTCTGCCTTGAGGCGGGGTATGAGATCGGGAAGATAGGATGCGTGGATATGTTCCCGGGGACGGGGCATGTAGAGACGGTGGTATTGATGTCACGGGTTGATCGGTGAGATGCGAAAAAGTGCTGTATTTCCGGGCTTTTCGAGGATTTGACTGTCAGCGGTGGA